>NZ_JBHZTC010000001.1:0-254732 GCF_042879195.1 Kocuria nitroreducens | reverse complement strand
TCTGGACCGTGGGGTGGGCGGCCCGCTGACCTCCGCGTCGGCGTACTTCATGAAGTCCCCGCCCGAGCAGCGGCCCGACGACGTGGCCCGGGCGGGCCTGGAGGCCTTCATCCGCGGCGACCGCGAACGCTGAGCCCGCCGTTCCCGGCGCAGGACCCCCGCACCGTCCCCGGCGCGGGGTCCTGCGCATCCAGTGCCCTCAGACGTAGTCCGCCAGGCCGGCGCGGTCGAGCACGAACGCCGTGACCGGTTCGTAGACGCGCGGCGGGAGGTTGTCGTCGAGCGGCACGGCGACCTCGACCTGGCCCTGCGCCTCCGCCACGAACACGCCCGGGTCGTTGCAGTCCGCGACCGCGATGGTCCGCAGCCCCCGGGATCCTGCCGCCCCGGCGAGGCCGTGGTCGGCGACCACGAGGTCGGGCGGGTTCTGCCCGTCCCGGCGCAGCTTCTCCAGAGTGAGGGACATGGGCCCGGGGAAGTGGGTGTGCCGCAGCCCGCCGTGCTGCTCGACCATCACGACGCTCTCGATCTGCCGGACGTCGCCGTCCTCGAAGGGGAAGCCGTCCGGGACCTGGACCACGTGCGCGCCGGCGCGGCGGGCCACCCGGGCCAGCTGCGCGTAGACCGGGAACAGCCCGGCCGGGTGGCCGGTGGCGAAGAGCACGCGGCCGTCGGCGGCGACCACCTCCCCGAGGACCCGCGCGTAGCGCTCCAGCCCGGCGACGGCCCGCTCCGCGGAGATCGTGTCCTGGCCCTCGGTGTGCGAGCGGTCGGGGGAGATGCCGACGCGGTCCCGCATGAGCGCGAACACGTCGTCGAAGGTCCACTCCCGGGTGCGCACCACGCCCATGTGCTGGTGCTGGTCGCCGTCGAGGAAGCCCTGGATGTTGCGCAGGTTCGCCTCCCGGGGGGTCGCGACCGCTCCGGTGATGCGGTGCAGGTCGAGGTGGTGGGCGAGGTCTGCGGGGGCAAGGGGGGAAGTCGTCACCGTTCGAGTGTATTCAGGCGCCGCCCGCTACCGCCGCGTACCCCCGCCCGGGCGCGCACCCGGGCGTAGACCTCCGCCGTGGACAGGGCCGTGCGGTCCCAGGAGTGCCCCTCGGCGCGCCGGGCGGCCGCGCGGCCCATGCGCTCCAGGGCGGCCGGGTCCCCGGCGAGCGCGACGACGGCCCGCGACCACGAGCCGGGGTCGCGGTCCGGCACGAGCCGGCCGGTGAGCCCGTCGAGCACCGCGGTGCGCAGCCCGTCCACGTCCGTGGCGAGCACCGGCGTGCCGCAGGCCTGGGCCTCCAGCGCCACGAGTCCGAACGTCTCGGAGGAGGACGGGACGGCGACGACGTCTGCCCGGCGCATCCGGGCGGCGAGCTGCCGGGCGGGCAGAGCCGGTCCGAAGCGCACGACGTCCTCCAGGCCCAGCTCCTGCACGCGCTTCCGCAGCGCGGCCGTGAAGCCGCGGGTGCCGACCCCCACGACGTCCAGCTCCACGGGCAGGCCGGGGTCGGTCTCCCGGGTCCGCGCGAGCGCGTCGACGAGCACGTGCGGGCCCTTGAGCGCCTGCAGGCGCCCGGCGAACAGGATCCGCAGCGGGCGCCCGGGCGAGCCGGGGGGCGGCTCGTCGGCGCGCCGGGGCTCGCCGGGGGCGGCGTCCGGGGTGAACGCCGACAGGTCGACTCCGGGGGTGATCACGGTCAGGCGTGCCGGGTCGGCGTCGTAGAGCTCGACCATCTGCAGCGCCTCGGTCCGGGTGTTCACCACCGTGGCCTCGGCCCGGGCGATCAGCTCGGCCTCGGCCTCGGCGCGGGAGGCCGGCTCGAGCCCCTCACCGGTCCGGGTGCGCAGGTTCTTGCCGAGCGCCGTGGTGTGCAGGGTGAGGACGAGGGGGACTCCCCAGCGGTCGGCGAGCTCCCGGCCCGCGGCGCCGGAGAGCCAGTAGTGGGCGTGCACGACGTCGGGCCGGTCGGCCTCCGCGCGGAGCACCTCCGCGAAGGCCGCGGTGAACCCGGGCAGTTCCTCCTTGCTCGCCCCGGCGGCACCGGGCAGCGAGACCGTGAGCAGCCTCAGCCCCTCCCGGATGCGGGCGCTCCGCACGCCGGCGACGGCCGCGGCGGCCGCACCCCGGTCGAGGGTCGCCATGTCCACCGTGTGACCGGCGTCCACGAGGGCGTCGGCGAGGTGGCGGACGTAGACGTTCATCCCGCCCGCATCCCCCGACCCCGGTTGCTCGAGGGGACAGGTGTGCAGGCTGATCAGCAGGACGTGGCGGGGCGCGGCGGACACGGCTCCACTGTAGCCTCCGGCCGCCGGGGCCCCGGCGGCCGGACCCCGGCGTGCGGCGGCGCGGCCCGGGCGCCCGGCGGTCACGGCTCCGGCCGGCGCGGGCCCGGTGCCACAATGGGATCCGTGAACCGTGCTGACCCCGTCCCGACCGCCCCGTCCGGCGGCGCCTTCCCCCCTCCGCCCCGGTTCGAGCGCAGCGCCGTGGTCGACCTCGCCGCCGTCCGCGCCAACGTGCGGCGGCTCCGGGCCCTCGCCGCTCCCGCCCGGCTCATGGCCGTGGTCAAGGCCGACGCCTACGGCCACGGTGCGGTGCCGGTGGCCCGCGCGGTCCTCGAGGCCGGCGCGGACTCCCTGGGCGTCGCCCACGTCGGCGAGGCCCTCGCGCTGCGGGCCGCGGGGATCGGGGCCCCCGTGCTCGCGTGGCTGCACACCGTCGACACGGACTTCGGGGCGGCGCTCGCCGCCGACCTCGAGCTGGGCGTCAGCGGCTGGGAGCTCGCCCCGATCACCGAGGCGGCCCGCGCGCTCGGGGCCACGGCCCGGATCCACCTGAAGATCGACACCGGCCTGGGCCGCAACGGCGCGCCGGCGGCGCTCTGGCCCGAGCTCGTGCGGGCCGCCAGGCAGGCCGAGGCGGAGGGGCTCGTGCGGGTCGTCGGCGTCTTCACCCATCTGGCCGTCGCCGACGAGCCCTCCCGGCCCGAGACCCGGGATCAGCTCGAGCGCTTCCGCGCGGCCGTCGCCACGGCGCGGGCCGCCGGGCTCCGGCCCGTCCTGCGGCACGCGGCGAACTCGCCCGGCCTCTTCGGCGCCGCCGGGCTCGGGTGCCCGGAGGACATGCTCCTGGACATGGTGCGGGTCGGGGTCTCCCTCTACGGGCTCTCCCCGTTCGCGGACCGCACCCCGGAGCAGCTCGGCCTCGTGCCCGCCATGACGCTGCGGAGCACGGTCAGCGCGGTCAAGGAGGTGCCGGCGGGACAGGGCGTCTCCTACGGGCTCAGCTACGTCACCGACCGCCCCACCACGCTGGCGCTCGTCCCGCTCGGCTACGCGGACGGCGTCCCGCGCTCCGGCACCGGCGGACCGGTGCGGATCCGGGGCCGCACCTACCCGGAGGTCGGCCGGGTCGCGATGGACCAGATCGTGGTGGACCTCGGCGCGCCGGGACGGTCCGCCCCCGAGCACGGGCTGCTCGGGGCGGAGGCCGTGCTGTTCGGGGCGGGGGAGAACCCCTCGGCGAGCGCGTGGGCGGACGCCGCCGGCACCATCAACTACGAGATCGTGACCCGTGTCTCGCCCCGCGTGCCCCGGGTGCACCTGCACGCCACGGAGGACCGGGCGGGCGCGGAGGAGGAGCGGGCATGAGCGAGTGGACGCGGACCGTGACCGTGGACGGGCCCGGGCGGACCCAGGCCCTGGCCGAGCGGCTGGGCGAACAGCTGCGCGCCGGGGACCTGCTGGTGCTCACCGGCGAGCTCGGCGCGGGCAAGACCACGTTCACCCAGGGCCTGGGGCGGGGCCTGGGGGTGCGCGCGGGAATCATCTCGCCCACGTTCGTCCTGGTGCGCCGCCACCCCAACGTCCCGGACGGGCCCCGGCCCGGCGGCCCGGACCTCGTGCACGTCGACGCCTACCGGCTGGGCTCCACGGCGGAGGTCGACGACATCGACCTGGAGGACACGGTGGACACGGCCGTCACCGTGGTCGAGTGGGGGACCGGGAAGGTCGAGCACCTGACCGGGTCCCGCCTCGAGATCGCCCTGGAGCGCGCCGTGGGTGCCGACCCCCTCGGTCCCGGCGGGCCGTCCGGGCCCGGGGAGGGCACGGCGGACCCTGACGTCCCGGCCGAGGGAAGGAACGGGGACGAGGAGAGAGACGGGGACGAGGACGACGAGCCCCGCCGCATCACCCTCACCGGGATCGGCCCGCGCTGGGCGGGAGGGCCGCCGCGGCTCGACTGAGCCGGGCGGCGCCCCGGGGCCGGGCACTACACTGGTCGGGTGCTCCTCCTGTGCCTGGACTCCTCCGCCGTCGCCTCCGCCGCCCTCGTGACCGGCGCGGGCGAGGTCCTCGGCTCCTTCGCGAGCCCGGACACCCGGTCCCACGCCGAGGTCCTGGCCCCCGCGGTCCGTGACCTGCTGGCCGGCCACGGCGTCACCGGCGGCGACCTCGACGGGGTCCTCGTCGGCACCGGGCCCGGGCCCTTCACCGGCCTGCGCGCCGGGATCGCCACGGCGCGGGCGCTCGCCTTCGCGTGGGACGTGCCGCTGCACGGCCTCATGAGCCTTGAGGCCCTCGCGCTGGACGCCGCCGGGCACGCCCGGGCGGCCGGGTACGAGGAGTTCCTCGTGCTCACCGACGCCCGTCGCCAGGAGGTCTACTGGGCCCGCTTCGCCGTGGCCGCGGACGGCCCGCGGCCGGCCGGAGGACCCGGTGTGGCCGCCGCCGACCAGCTCCCGGCGCTGCCCGCCTACGGCCGCGGAGCGGGGATCTACGCGGACCGGCTGGCCCGCCCCGTGCCCGGGTTCGCCGCGGCGCAGCCCACGGCGTCGTCCCTGGGCCTCGCCGCCGCGCGCCGCACGGCCCGCGGGGAGGAGCTGTCCCCGGACACGACCCCGCTGTACCTGCGCGGGTCCGACGCGAAGGTCCCCGGCCCCCGGAAGCGGGCGAGCGCGTGAGCCCCGAACCCGGTCCCGGCTCCTGGACCCTGCGCCGGATGGTCCCTGCGGACCTCGGGGCGGTGCACGCGCTCGAGCGGCGGCTCTTCCCCGCCGACGCCTGGCCGCTGGAGATGTTCACCGCCGAGCTGGCCCAGCCGGTGTGCTGGTACTGGGTGGCGGAGCAGGACGGCGAGATCGTCGGCTACGCCGGGCTGATGTGCCTCCGCCCCGTCGCCGACGTGCAGACCCTCGCAGTGGTCCCCGAGCACGAGGGCCGCGGGATCGGATCCACCCTGCTCCGGACACTGCACGGGCAGGCCCGGGAGCTCGGGGCCACGGAGGTGCTGCTCGAGGTCCGCGCCGACAACCCGCGCGCCCAGCAGCTCTACCGCCGCTTCGGCTACGAGCAGATCCACACCCGCCCCCGCTACTACCGGGACGGCGCCGCCGCGCTGATCATGCGCCTCGACTTCGCCGCACCGGCTGCCCCCGACACCCCCGCCGCCCCGGACACCCCCGACACCCCCGCGGCCCCGGACACCCCCGACACCCCCGACACCCCCGCCGCCCCGGACACCCCCACGGAGGAGAGCCCATGACCGACGGACCCCTCGTGCTGGGCATCGAGTCCTCGTGCGACGAGACCGGGGTGGGGATCGTGCGGGGACGCACCCTGCTCGCCAACGTGGTGTCCTCCTCGATGGACGAGCACGTGCGCTTCGGCGGCGTGATCCCCGAGATCGCCTCCCGCGCCCACCTCGACGCGATCGTCCCCGCCCTGCGCGAGGCCCTGGACCGGGCGGACGTGGGCCTGGAGGACCTCGACGCCCTCGCGGTGACCTCCGGGCCCGGACTGGCAGGGGCCCTCATGGTGGGCACGGCCGCCGCGAAGGCCCTCGCCGTGGCCGCGGACAAACCCCTCTACGCCGTCAACCACCTCGTGGCGCACATCAGCGTGGGCCTGCTCGAGGACTCCGGGATCGAGGGCTTCCAGGGCGCCTTCGACGAGGGCCTGCCCCGCGACCTCGGCGCGCTGCTGGTGTCCGGCGGGCACACCGAGATCCTCGCCGTCGAGGACCTCAGCCGGGACGTGCGCCTGCTCGGGGCCACGATCGACGACGCGGCCGGCGAGGCCTACGACAAGGTGGCCCGCGTCCTGGGGCTAGACTACCCCGGCGGCCCGGCCATCGACGCCGCCGCCCGGGACGGGGACCCCACCGCCTTCCGCCTGCCCCGCGGGCTGAGCGCGGGCAAGTACATGGGCTCCGCCGAGCGACCCGGCCCGCACCGCTACGACTTCTCCTTCTCCGGGCTCAAGACCGCCGTGGCCCGGGTCGTCGAGGGCTACGAGGTGCGCGGCGAGCCGGTGCCGGTCGCCGACGTCGCGGCGTCCTTCCAGGAGTCGGTGGCCGACGTGGTCACCCGCAAGGCCGTGCTCGCGTGCACCGAGCAGGGGCTCGGGACGCTGCTGCTCGGCGGCGGAGTGGCCGCGAACTCCCGGCTGCGCGAGCTCACCGCCGAGCGCTGCGCCGAGCACGGCATCGAGCTGGTGATCCCCCGGCTCCCGCTGTGCACGGACAACGGGGCCATGGTCGCCGCGCTCGCCGCCCGGGTCGTGGCCGAGGGCCGTGCGCCCTCCGGGCTGGACTTCGCCGCCGACTCCTCCCTGCCGGTCACCACCGTGTCCGTCTGAGCGCGCCGGCGCCGCTCACGCCACGGGGGTGACCAGCGTGCCGTCGGTGAGGTAGCCGCGGAGGTTGCGCAGGGCGAGCTCGGCCATCTCCCGCCGGGTCTCCTCGGTCGCGCTGCCCACGTGCGGCAGGAGCACCACGGTGTCGAGCTCGCGCAGGGCGGCCGGCACCCGGGGCTCGTCGGCGAAGACGTCCAGACCGGCCCCGCCGAGCCGGCCCTCCTGCAGGGCCGCCACCAGGGCCGGCTCGTCGACGACGGAACCGCGGGCGACGTTGACGAGGAAGCCGTCCGGGCCGAGGGCGGCCAGCACCCCGGCGTCGACCGTCCCGGCGGAGTCGGGGCCCCCGGGGACGGCGACCACGAGAACGTCGACGGCCGCCGCCAGTTCGGCCGCGGAGCCGTGGTAGGGGTACCCGGTGCCGGGGGCCGGGCGCCGGTTGTGGTAGTGGATCTCGCAGCCGAGGGCCTCCAGGCGGACGGCGACCGCCCGGCCGATCCGCCCGAGGCCCAGGACGCCCACCCGCCGGCCGGACGCGTGCCGGCTCAGCGGGAAGTTCCCCGCGCTCTCCCACAGCCCCTGGCGGACGTACCGGTCGGCCGCGGAGAAGCGGCGCAGGACGTCCAGGTAGAGGGCCAGCGCGGTGTCCGCCACGGCGTCGGTCAGGACGTCGGGGGTGTTGCTCATGACGATGCCGCGCGCGGCGGCCTCGGCGGCGTCCGTGCCGTCGTAGCCGACGCCGAAGTGGACGACGGCCTCGAGCCGGGGCAGCCGCCGCATCAGGTCCGTGCCCACGCCGGTGCGCCCGGAGCCGACCGCCACCCGGACGCCGTCGGCGTGCCGCGCCAGGAAGCGGTCCTGCTCGGCGGGGTCCTCGGGCAGGAGCAGGGCCGAGAACTCGGAGGCCAGCGCCTCCTCCAGCACGGGGTGCAGGGGGCCGAGCTGGAGCACCCCGTGCTCCGGGGGGACGGGGTGGGCGGAGGAGTGCGGGTCGGTGCCGGTGGCGTTCGTCATGCCTGCAACCTAGGGACGAACAGGCCCCCGCGTCCAGCGGGGCGGGCCGGAGCGGCCGGTCAGTCGTTCTCCCGGGTGCGGCGGACGATGTCGAGGGCGACCGCGTGCAGGTCCCCGTCGTGGGCCCGGGCCACCGCGCGCTGGCGCTGGTAGCCGGCGCCGTGCTGGAGGATCCGCTCCACGTCGGCGAGCTCCTGCGCGCAGCCGAGCTGCGCCGCCACCGGCTCCAGCCGGTCGAGCAGCGCGGTCAGGTCCCCGCGCAGGTCCCGCTCGATGTTGCGCGGATCGGTGATGACCTCGGCGTCCAGGCCGTAGCGGGCGGCGCGCCACTTGTTCTCCTGGATGTGCCACGGCTTCAGGCGGGCGGGGGGCCGGCCCGCCTCCACGTCCCGGGAGAGGGACTCCGCGAGGCACTGGGTGAGCGCCGTGAGCGCCCCGACCTCCCACAGGGTCGAGAGCCCGTCGCAGAAGCGCACCTCGTCGGTGCCCAGCCGGGGCACGGGGCGCACGTCCCAGCGGGCCTCGCTCATCTCCTCGATGATGCCGGTGGCGATCATGTCCGTGATGCACTGCTCGTACGCGTCCCAGGACGGGAAGTGGTACGGCAGCCCCGCCGTGGACAGCTGCTGGAAGATCATGGAGCGCTGGGACGCGTAACCGGTGTCCTCGCCGGCCCAGAAGGGCGAGTTGGCGGACAGGGCCAGCAGGTGCGGGTAGTAGGTCAGCAGTCCGTCGAGCACCGGCAGGGCCTTCGCCCGCGAGTCGAGGCCCACGTGCACGTGCACCCCGTAGATGACCATCTGCCGGCCCCAGTACTGGGTGCGGTCCACGAGCTTGTGGTAGCGCTGCTTGTCGGTGACCTGCTGGTCCTGCCAGCGCGCGAAGGGGTGGGTGCCGGCGGCGAAGACCTCGAGGCCCTGCGGGTCGGTGACCTTGCGGATCTCGTCCAGCATGGTGGACAGCTGCTCGGTGGAGTGCGCGACGTCCCGGCACACCCCGGTGACCAGTTCGACGGTGTTGAGCAGGAACTCCCCGGTGAGGTGCGGGTGGTCGCCGTCCGTGCCCCAGGCGGGGTGGGCGTCCAGGACCGCCTCGAACGTCTCCCGGCCGCGGGGGACGAGGTCCCCCGTGGTGCCGTCCACGAGGGCGATCTCCCACTCGACGCCCAGCGTCGACTGGTGGGAGCGGGCGAACGAGATCTCCACGCGGCAGGTCCTCCGTGCTCTTCAGGGCGGGCGCCCGGTCGGGGGGCGGGCCGGAGGCCCGCGGAGCCATCAGTCTACGGTTTCCACGACGATCACGACGCGCTGCTCCGCGGGGCCTGCGCCGCCCCGTCCCGGGCTCTCCGGGGCGGGGTCCGGGGCCGTCCGGGTGACCACGAGCGTGGCCCGTCCGGGGCCTTTCGGCGCGAGCCGCCGGCGCAGCTCCTCCGGGGTGACGTCCGTGCCGCGCTTCTTGATCTCGAGCGTGCCGACCTCGTGCTCCCGGACCCACCGCTTGAGCACCTTGACGGTGTGCGGCAGCACCTCCCGCACCCGGTACGCGCGGGCCAGCGGGGTGCGCACGAGCTCGTCCGAGGTGAGGTAGGCGATCCTGGGGTGGATCAGCCGTGCGCCCAGCTGCCGGGCGAGGTCCGCCACGAGGCCGGCGCGGATCACCGCGCCGTCCGGTTCGTAGAGGTACGCGCCCACGGGCCCGACCACCGCGTCGGCGTGGGCGGGGTCGTGGTGGTTCGGGCTGGTGATCTCCGCGGACCCGTGTTCGGAGAGCACGAGCGCCGCACGCCGCACGCCCGGGCGGGCCAGCGCGTTGAACCACAGCACGGCCTCGACCACGTCGCCCCGGTCGGAGACCCACTGCGCCTCGCACCCGGCGGGGACCGCCTCGTGCGGGATGCCCGGCCCCAGCTTCACCCCGACGGGCAGGCCGCGCCCGGCCAGCGCCTCGACGAAGGACAGGGGCGGGGAGAACGCCTCCGGGTCGAAGATCCGCCGGGTGCCCGAGGACGACGTGGTGCGCCGGGCCGGGTCCAGCCACACCCCGTCCGGCGGCCCGCCCGGAAGCGCGGAGAGGTCCAGGGACGCGGCGTCGGCGTGCAGGACCGTGGCCTCGGGGAAGGGGAGAAGATTGAGGGTGGCCACCGCTGCCGTGGTCTCGTCGAGCTCCACGGCGGTGACCTGCCGGTCCAGGGAGGCCAGTGCGAGCGCGTCGGCGCCGATGCCGCAGCCGAGGTCGGCCACGTGCTCCAGGCCGGCGGCGGCGAAGCGCTGGGCGTGCAGGGCGGCCACGCGCAGGCGGGTCGCCTGTTCGAGGCCGGCCCGGGTGAACAGCATCCGTTGGGCGAAGTCGCCGAACTTCTCGCGCGCCCGGGTGCGCAGCCTCGCCTGGGTCAGCACCGCGGAGACGAGCTCGGCGTCGTGCCCCTGGGCGCGCAGCCGGGTCGCCGCCCCCAGCGCGTCGTCGGCGTCGTAGGGACCGGTGGCCGCGAGCAGCTGACGCCCCTCGGCGGTGAGCAGGGGTGCGATGTCGGTCGCCTCGTCGCGCATTGGTCCACCCTATCCGCGTCGGAGCCGGCACCGGTGCGCCCGGGCGGCCGGACGCGACCGGGATGCGGAGCACCTCCGGTGGCGTGTCCGCCGGCCCGACGCGCCGCGACCCTTCCGGGTCAGTAGAACGCGGCGAGACGGCCCCGGGGGCCGTCGATGACCGTCACGGGCGTCTCGAAGACCCCGGTGAGGACCTCGTCGGTCATGATCTCCCGCGGCGCGCCGAACTCGACGACGCGGCCGTCCTTCACGGCGCAGATCCGGTCCGCGTAGTGGCTGGCGAAGTTGATGTCGTGGAGGACGATGAGAATGGTGCGGCCCAGGTCGTCGCAGGCCCGCCGCAGGTGCTGCATCATCGACACGGCGTGCTGCATGTCCAGGTTGTTGAGGGGCTCGTCCAGCAGCACGTGGTCGGTCTCCTGGGCGAGGACCATGGCGACGTAGGCGCGCTGGCGCTGTCCGCCCGAGAGCTGGTCGAGGTAGCGGTTCTCCAGCGGCCGCAGCCCCAGGAACTCGATGTACCTGCTGATGACCTCCTCGTCCACCGCGGTCAGCCGGCCGCGGCTGTGGGGGAAGCGTCCGAAGCCGACCAGCTGCCGCACCGTGAGCCGCGTGATGTAGTGGTTCTCCTGGCGCAGGACGGACACGATGCGGGCGAGGTCCTTGGACCGGGTGCCGGCCACGTCGTAACCGGCGATGTCGATGGTGCCGCCGTCGAGGCCGAGCAGCCGCCCGATCATCGTCAGCAGCGTGGACTTGCCCGCCCCGTTCGGCCCGACCAGGGCGGTCATCCCGCCCGACGGGATCTCGAGGTCGACGGGTCCGATCGTGACCTCGCCGCCGTAGTCCTTGCGCACGTTGGTGAGGGTGATCACAGCCGGCCCTTTCGGAGGATGACGTACAGGAAGACGGAGCCGCCCACGAGCTCGATGATGATCGACACGACGCCCTGGGCGTAGAAGACGTGGTTCAGGATGAAGTAGGCGCCCGTGAGGACGAGGAAGCCGGTGAGGGCCGCGACGGGGAAGATGTAGCGGTGGTCGTACGTGTCGGCGAACTGGTAGGCGAGCGTCGCCACCAGGAAGCCGAGGAACGTCATCGGGCCGACCAGCGCCGTGGAGACCGCCATGAGCACGGACACGAGGAAGAGGGTGCGCATGACCTCCGCGCGGTGCCGCAGGCCGAGGTTCAGGCTCGCGTCCCGTCCGAGGGCGACCACGTTGAGCCGCGGGGAGGTCAGCCACAGCGCCCCGCCGGCCGCCAGGCACAGGGGGACGGCCACGGGGAGGTAGTCCGCCTGGGCGTTCGTCACGGAGCCGAACAGCCGGGCGGAGAGGACGTCGAACTCGCTGGGGGAGAGCAGCCGCTGCATGAAGGTCGAGACGGACCCCAGCCCGCCGCCGATGATGATGCCCACCAGCAGCATGACCTGCAGGTTCCCGTACTTCCCCGAGAGCAGCCAGCCGTAGAGCGCGAGGGAGAGGGCGACCATGAGTGCGACCTGCAGGAGGAACTGCGGCAGGCCCTGGAGGACGAGGATCCCGGCGGCGCCCAGGAAGTAGACCGTGGAGGTCTGGATCGCCACGTAGAGGGACTCGAAGCCCATGATCGAGGGGGTGATGATGCGGTTGTTCGTGGCCGTCTGGAAGCTCACGGTCGCCATCGCCTGGGAGAAGGCCACGACCGCCATGATCACGACGCTCGTGACCCGGCGCTCCGCGATCCGCCAGAAGCCGTCCGAGCCGACCGGCATCGGGTTGTCCCAGGCGAGCAGGCCGAAGGCGAAGCACGCCGAGGCGAGGGCCAGCGCGGCGACGACCGTCCAGTACCGCCGCCGCGCCCGGGACGTGGGGAAGGCGCCGGCGCCGCGCCGGGCGGTGGAGGCGCCGGGCACCGGTGCCGACGCCGATCGTGGTGGGGTTCTCACGGTCACGGTCTCAGCCACGTCGACGCTGCCTCAGGAGTAGGTGGATGAACACGACGGCGCCGACGATCCCGAGGATCACGGACACCGGGATCTCGAACGGCATGATGACGAGCCGGCCGATCAGGTCGCAGACCGTGACGATGGCGATGCCGAGCAGGCACACCCACGGCAGGTTGCTGCGCAGGTCGTCGCCGCGGACCATCGAGACGATGTTGGGCACGATGAGGCCCAGGAAGGGCAGGTTGCCGACGACGACGGTGACGACGCCGGTGGCCACCGCGATCAGGCCCGTGCCGAGCAGGACGGTCCGGTGGTAGTCGAGGCCGACGTTGGTGGCGACGTCCTCGCCGAGTCCGGCCACCGTGAGCCGGTCCGCCACGAGGAAGACCGCGACGGCGACCAGGAGGACGATCCACAGCACCTCGTACTGACCGCGCAGGACCGAGGTGAAGCTTCCGGCGAACCACACCCCCAGGCTCTGCAGCATGTCCGTCTGCAGCGCCAGGAACGTCGAGACGGACCCGACCACCGCCCCCAGCATGATGCCGACGATGGGCACGATGAGGGAGGAGCGCAGCGAGACGCGGCGCAGGAAGAGGAAGAAGACCATGGTCCCGATGAAGGCCGCGGTCACGGCACCGAGCATCCGGGTCAGGAGGGTCGCCGTGGGCAGGAGGAGCATGACGACGAGCAGCCCGAGTCCCGCCCACTCGGTGGTGCCCGTCGTCGTGGGCTCCACGAAACGGTTCTGGGTGAGCAGCTGCATCACCAGGCCGGACATGGACATGGCGGCGCCGGCGAGCACCAGGGCGATGGTGCGCGGGATCCGCGTGATGGCGAACATCTCGGTGCCGTCGTCGGCGCCGAAGACGTCGTAGACCCCCGTGAGGAGGGAGGCGGCCAGCAGCGCCAGGACCCCCAGCACCCCGAGGAGCAGCTTCCAGTCGAACAGCGTGCCCTTGCTCCCGGCCCGGGGCCCGGACGAGGTCGTCGTCATGACTCGGCCTCTCCTTCGGTCTCGTGTCCGACACGCGACGGTGGTGGGACCCGCCGGAGAGCGTCCCACCACCGTCGTCCGCCCGACGGGTCAGTTCTGCTCGCCCATGGCGTCGGCCAGGGTGTTGAAGAACTCCGTGTAGGTCTGGATGCCCTCGTTGGTGTAGGTGTCCTGGGGCATGTAGACGACGTTGCCCTCCTGCACCGCGGTGACGTTCTGCAGTGCTTCGGCGCCCTCGAGCACCTCCTGCGCGGGGGTGTACTCCGCGTCCTCGGCGGCGACCGCGGCGTCGCGGTCCATCACGAGGATCCAGTCGGGGTTCGAGTCGGCGATCGCCTCGACCGAGATGTCGTCGCCCTGATGGTCGTCGCTGGCTCCCTCGACCTGGAGGGCCGGCTCGAAGTCGAACATCTCGAAGACGGGGCCCAGGGTCCGCCCCACGCCCGGTGCGATGTAGCCGATCTCTCCGCCGGAGACGGTGACGGCCATGACCGTGTCACCGGGCTGGTAGCCCTCGACGACCCGCTGCATCGCCTCGTCGAAGTCGCCGTTGATCCGGTCGGCCTCGTCAGTGCGGTCGAAGATCTCGCCCAGGACGGAGGTCTGCCGCTTCAGCTCCTCGTCGAAGGGCTCGCCGTCCCGCGGGTCCAGCTCCACGATGGTGGCGTCCGGCACGAGGTCGGCGAAGTCCTGGCGGTACTGGGCGAAGCGCTGACCGTTGACGATGAGGTCGGGGTCCGCCGCGACGACGGCCTCGAGGTCGGGCTCGCGGTGGTTGCCGAGGTCGGTGACGGACTCGTCGTCGACGTACGAGACGGTGTCCGGCATCAGGGCGCGCGGGGCCGCCGCCAGCTCGACGTCCCAGTCGGCCAGCGTCTCGAAGGTGCGGTTGTCGGTGGCGACGACGGACTCCGGCGGGGCGGCGACGGTCTGTGTGCCGTAGTTGTCCTCGACCTCGATCGTCGAGGAGGTCGCGGCGGCGGAGGACTCCGTGGAAGCCGCCTCGCCGCTCTGCGCTGCGCCGCAGCCGGCGAGGGCCAGGACCGAGGAGGCGGCCAGCAGGACGGTCGAGCGCTGTCGGAGGGTGCTGTTCATGGTCTTCCTTCGTGCAGAGGGCGCCGGCGCGCCCCGTCGTGGAGGGCGCCGGCAGGATCCGGTGGGCGCGACGGACCCGCGCACCGGGGGTGTGCGGGGACGTCGAGGAGGGCACCGCTGCTCGGCCGAGGTAAGGGTTGCCTTACCGCTCAACCTAGAGGGTCGGCGGACAGGAGGCAAATCATTGGCGAACACCGGCGTGACGTAATTGGCTCCGGGGAGCTCCCGCCCGACCGGCACGCTGGCACTCGCCTTGACCGACTGCCAGCCCCCTCCTACAGTTGGCCTTGGCACTCTCCGGGTGAGGGTGCTAAGGGTCAGGCGATCGACCGGCACCGCGACGACGGTCGGTGCGCCGACCGGCCCGAAGCTCGACGGCGGGCTCCGCCCGCGGTCGCCCACCGTTTTCCACCCCTACAGACAAGGAGAGATCGTGTCGGTCTCCATCAAGCCTCTCGAGGATCGCATCGTCGTTCAGCCGCTCGCCGCTGAGCAGACCACCGCGTCCGGTCTCGTCATCCCGGACACCGCCAAGGAGAAGCCCCAGGAGGGCAAGGTCCTGGCCGTCGGCCCCGGTCGTGTCGACGACTCCGGCAACCGCATCCCGGTCGACGTCAAGGAGGGCGACGTCGTGATCTTCTCCAAGTACGGCGGGACCGAGGTCAAGTACAACGGCGAGGAGTACCTGGTGCTCCCCGCCCGCGACGTGCTCGCCGTCGTCGAGAAGTAGACCGGGCCGCACCGACCCGGCGCAGACCGCGCAGTTCTCACGAAGGGTGCTCGCCGCACGCCCCGCTGTTCCGGCGGGCCCGCGGCGGGCACCCTTCGCCGATCCAGATCCCCGATATCCGCTGGCGACCCCAGCGACCCGAAAAGGAGCTCTTCGCCCATGGCCAAGCAGCTGGCGTTCGACGACGCCGCCCGCAAGTCACTCGAGAACGGCGTCAACAAGCTCGCCGACACCGTCAAGGTCACCCTCGGCCCGCGCGGGCGCAACGTGGTGCTCGACAAGAAGTGGGGCGCCCCCACGATCACCAACGACGGCGTGACCATCGCCCGCGAGGTCGAGCTCGACGACCCGTACGAGAACCTCGGCGCCCAGCTCGCCAAGGAGGTGGCGACCAAGACCAACGACGTCGCCGGCGACGGCACCACCACCGCCACCGTGCTCGCCCAGGCGCTCGTCAAGGAGGGCCTGCGCAACGTGGCCGCCGGCGCCGACCCGCTGAGTCTCAAGCGCGGCATCGAGAAGGCCGTCGAGGCCGTCTCCGAGCGCCTCCTCGAGAACGCCCGCCCGGTCGAGGGCGCCAACGTCGCCCACGTGGCGACCATCTCGGCGCAGGACCCGGCGATCGGCGAGCTCATCGCCCGGGCCTTCGAGACCGTCGGCAAGGACGGTGTCATCACCATCGAGGACGGCTCGAGCACCGAGGTCGAGCTCGACGTCACCGAGGGCATGCAGTTCGACAAGGGTTACCTGTCCCCGTCCTTCGTGACCGACGCCGAGCGCCAGGAAGCGGTCATGGAGAACTCCCTGGTGCTGCTGTACCAGGGCAAGATCTCCTCGGTGCCGGAGCTCATGCCCGTGCTGGAGAAGGTCCTCCAGGCCAAGAAGCCGCTGACCATCATCGCCGAGGACGTCGAGGGCGAGGCGCTGTCCACCCTCGTGGTCAACAAGCTGCGCGGCACCCTCGACGTCGTGGCCCTCAAGGCACCGGGCTTCGGCGACCGCCGCAAGGCGATCCTGCAGGACCTCGCCGTCCTCACCGGCGGCCAGCTCATCACCTCCGAGCTGGGCATCAGCCTCGACCAGGTGACCCTGGAGCAGCTGGGCACCGCCCGCCGCGTCACGGTCACCAAGAACACCACCACCGTGGTCGACGGCGGCGGCACCGAGGCCGAGATCCAGGACCGGGTCGCCACGATCCGGTCCGAGGCCGAGCGCACCGACTCCGAGTGGGACCGCGAGAAGCTGCAGGAGCGCCTCGCGCGCCTGGCCGGCGGCGTCTCCGTGATCAAGGTCGGGGCCGCCACCGAGGTGGAGGCGAAGGAGCGCAAGCACCGCATCGAGGACGCCGTGTCCTCGACGCGCGCGGCCCTCGAGCAGGGCATCGTCTCCGGCGGCGGCACCGCTCTCGTGCAGGCCGCGAAGGTCCTCGACGAGTCCGACCTCGGGCTCACCGGCGACGCCGCGACCGCCCTCGGCATCGTCCGCCGCGCCCTGCGGCAGCCGCTGTACTGGATCGCCCAGAACGCCGGCCAGGACGGGGCCGTCGTCGCCTCCCGGGTGGCCGAGCTCGAGGCCGGCCACGGCTACGACGCCGCCACCGGCGAGTACGTCGAGATGGTCGGGGCGGGCATCATCGACCCGGTCAAGGTCACCCGCTCGGCGCTGCAGAACGCCGCCTCCATCGCGGCGCTCGTGCTGACCACCGAAACGCTCGTGACGGACAAGGCCTCCGACGACGACGGGCACGGCCACCAGCACTGACGACCGGCACTGACGACCGGCACTGACCCGGCTCGCCCCGCGGACCCGTCCCACCACCGGTGGGGCGGGTCCGTCGCCGTCCCCGGGACCTGCACCGGGGCCTCCGGTAGAGTGCGGGAGTCCGCCCGACCACGGCCGCGCCCCCGGCGGCACGGTGTTCCCAGGAGATGCCCATGACGACCCTCGGTGAGCAGAGCACGCCCGCCGGCGTCGAGCCGGCCACGGCCCGGCGGGTGGCGCGGTACTCGGGGTTCCGCCCGGAGGTGCAGGGGCTCCGGTTCGTGGCGGTGCTGCTGGTGGTGGTCTACCACGTGTTCCTGGACCGGGTGTCGGGGGGCGTGGACGTCTTCCTGCTCATCTCGGCGTTCTTCCTGACGCTGTCCTTCGTGCGCAAGCTCGAGGCGGGCCGGCCGCTGGATCTGGGGCGGTACTGGCTGCACGTGTTCAAGCGGCTGCTGCCGCTGGTGGTGCTCACGATCCTGGCCACCCTGGTGCTGGCGTGGTGGTTCTTCCCGGAGGCGCGGATCGACCGGGTGCGCACGGAGGCGCTGGCCTCGGTGTTCTACGTGGAGAACTGGGCGCTGGCCGCGGCGGAGGTGGACTACTACGCCGCCGACGACTCCACGGCCTCGCCGTTCCAGCACTTCTGGTCGCTGTCGGTGCAGGGGCAGGTGTTCCTGCTGTGGCCGATGGTGTTCGCCGCGGCGTGGCTGGTGTGCCGGAGCGGGCGGTGGCGGCCGGTGCCGGTGCTGGCGGTGTGCTTCGGGGCGATCTTCGCGGCCTCCCTGGCGTGGTCGGTGCACACGACCGCGGTGGATCAGGCGTTCGCCTATTTCGACACCCGGGCCCGGCTGTGGGAGTTCGCCCTGGGGTCGTTGCTGGCCCTGGCGGTGCCGTACCTGCACCTGCCGCGGGGGGCGCGGGTGGTGCTGGGCTGGGCCGGTCTGCTCAGCATGGTCTCGGTGGGGGTGCTCATCGACGTGCAGGGGGCGTTCCCGGGGTGGATCGCGCTGTGGCCGCTGGTCTCGGCGGCGGCGGTCATCGTGGCCGGTCACTCCGGCTCACCGTTCGGGCTGGACCGGATCCTGGCATCCCGGCCCCTGGTGCGGCTGGGGGACGCCTCCTATGCGCTGTACCTGGTGCACTGGCCGCTGCTGATCACGTATCTGGTGCTGCGGGACCGGCCGGTGGCCGGGCCACGGTCGGGGGTGGTGCTCATCGTGGTGTCCCTGGTGCTGGCGGTGGCCGCCACGAAGCTGGTGGAGCGCCCGTTCCAGAGGTGGGCGTGGCCGGAGCGGGACAAGCGTCGGCTGGCGGTGTCGGTGGTGGTGAGCCTGGCCCTGGTGGCGGTGCCGGTGCTGGTGTGGCAGCAGGCCGACGCCCGGCGGGCGGCGGTGCTGGCGGAGGAAGCCGCCCGCAACAACCCGGGGGCCGCGGTCCTGGACCCGGACTACGAGTTCCGGGGGGACCCCGACGCCCCGACGCTGCCCCTGGCCTCCGCGCTGGGCGAGGAGTGGGTGGGGCTGCCCGAGCCGTGCTCCGGGGAGTTCGCCCCCGAGCAGGAGGTCCTCGAGCAGTACTGCCGCCAGACCCCGGCCCTGCCGGATCCCGAGCGCACGGTCGCGGTGGTCGGCAACTCCCACATGGAGCAGTTCATGGGCGCGGTGATCCCCCTCGCGGAGGAGCGCAACTGGCAGCTCGTCGCCGTGCTGCAGCCGGGCTGCGCCTTCGCGGTGCGCCCGGAGGGGGACGCGTGCCACGAGGGCAACGACGCGGCGATCGAGTACGTGGAGCGGCTCGCGCCGGACGCGGTCATGACGACCTCGACCTACGCGGCCCGGATGGACGGCCCGGCCGAGGCCGTGGTCGGCGGGTTCCCGGAGCTGGTCGACCGCCTCACGGGCCAGGGCATCGACGTCGTCGGCTTCCGGGACAACCCCCGGTTCGACTTCAACCCCTACGAGTGCGCCGAGCGCCACGGCGAGGACGCCGACCGGTGCCGCGTGCCCGTCGAGCAGGTCCTCGCCCCCGTCAACCCGGCCGACGCCCTCCGGGACCGCGACGGCTTCTCCTCCCTCGACCTCACCGACCTCATCTGCCCCGGGGGGCTGTGCCGTCCCGTGGTGGGCAACGTGCACGTCTTCTTCGACCCGCACCACCTCACGTGGACCTACGCGCGGACCATGGCACCGGCCCTCGAGACGCGACTCCCCGGCACGCTTCTCCAGGAGGTGCCCTCGTGAGCACGGTGCAGGCCGGTGCCCCGCGCCCGGACTCCGGGACACCGTCCCCGGACGGCCCGGCGGGCGTCGAGGCGGCCACGGCCCGGCGGGTGGCCCGGTACTCGGGCTTCCGCCCCGAGGTCCAGGGCCTGCGGTTCGTCGCGGTGCTGCTCGTGGTGGTCTACCACGTGTTCCTCGGCCGGGTCTCCGGGGGCGTGGACGTCTTCCTGCTGATCTCGGCGTTCTTCCTGACCCTGTCCTTCGTGCGCAAGCTCGAGGCGGACCGTCCCCTGGCCGTCGGGCGGTACTGGCTGCACGTCTTCAAGCGGCTGCTGCCCCTGGCGGTGCTCACCATCCTCGGCACCCTCGTCCTGGTGGCCGCCGTCTACCCGGGCTCCGACGCCGGGCAGTGGCGGTCCGAGGCGCTGGCGTCGGTGTTCTACGCGGAGAACTGGGCGCTCGCCCTCAACGCCGTGGACTACTACGCGGCCGACCACTCCACGGCCTCCCCGTTCCAGCACTTCTGGTCCCTGTCGGTGCAGGGACAGGTGTTCCTGCTGTGGCCGCTGATCTTCGCCGCCGCCTGGCTGCTCACGCGGCGGGTGGCCCTCCGGCCCGTCCCCGTCCTGGCCGCGATGTTCGGCACCGTGTTCCTGGCCTCCCTGGCGTGGTCGGTGCACAGCACGGCGACGCAGCAGGAGTTCGCCTACTTCGACACCCGCACCCGGCTGTGGGAGTTCGCCCTCGGATCGTTGCTGGCCCTCGCCCTGCCGTACCTGAGGCCGCCGCGGAGCGCACGGGTGGCCCTCGGCTGGCTGGGGCTGCTGAGCATGGTCTCGGTCGGAGTGCTCGTCGACGTGCAGGGGGCGTTCCCCGGGTGGATCGCGCTGTGGCCGCTGCTCTCGGCGGCGGCGATCATCGTCGCGGGCCGCTCCGGGTCACCGTTCGGTCTGGACCGGGTCCTCGCCTCCCGGCCCCTGGTCCGGCTGGGGGACTCGGCCTACGCGCTGTACCTGATCCACTGGCCGGTGCTGGTCACCTACCTGGTGCTGCGGGACCGGCCCATGGCCGGGCCCCGATCGGGGGTGGTGATCATCCTCGTCTGCGTGGTGCTCGCCGTGCTGGTCACCCGGCTGGTCGAGGACCGGTTCAAGGCCTGGGCCTGGCCCGAGCGGAGCAAGCGGCGCCTCGCCGGGGTCGTGGGGCTCTGCCTCGCCCTGGTCGCCGCACCCGTGCTCGCCTGGCAGCACGTCGAGGACCGGCGTGCCGCCCAGCTGCAGACCGAGGCCGTCCGGAACAACCCCGGGGCCGTCGCCCTCCGGCCCGGCTTCGAGTTCCGCGGCGACCCGGACGCTCCGACGCTGCCCCTGCCCGAGGACCTGCCGAGGCAGCCGGCCTCCCTCGGCGAGGCCTGCCCCGAGGACCTGGTCCTGCCGGAGGAGCTCCGCCGCTTCTGCCACGAGAGCGTCGCCCAGGAGGCCCCCGAGCGGACGGTGCTCGTGCTCGGCAACAGTCACCTGCAGCACTGGCTCCCCGCGCTGCGGCCCCTCGCGGAGGCCGAGCGGTGGCGGGTGGTGACCTGGATCCAGCCGGGCTGCTTCTACGCCTCCGCCGAGGACCAGCCGGGCTCGGAGAGCTGCCGGGCCTGGTTCGAGGGCGCCGAGCAGATGATCGGCACCGCCGACCCCGACCTCGTCGTGGTCCAGTCGACCTTCACCGACACGGAGGGGGAGTTCCTCCGGCCCGGCCTGGAGCAGCGGGTCCGTGAGCTGACCGACCGCGGGACCCCCGTCGTCGGGATCCGTGACACCCCCCGCTTCCCGGAGGCACCGGCCGAGTGCGCGGTGGCGAACGGCGAGGACGACCCCCGGTGCACCTTCACGCACCCCATGGTGGGCACGCCCGATCCCGCCCTGCCGCTCGCCCGCGAGCTGCCGCTGTACTCCACCCTCGACCTCACCGACCTGATCTGCCCGGCCGGGCAGTGCCCGCCGGTCATCGGCAACGTCTACGTGTACTGGGACGACGACCACCTCAGCCGGGTCTACTCGCAGAGCGCCGCCCCGATCTTCGGCGAGCGGTTCCGGGAGGCCCTCGCCACCGACGGCCTCCGGCCCTGACCACCACCCGGCCGCGGCGCCGGGACCCGCCCTGCGCCGCCCCCGGCCGAGCACCCCGCGCTCGGGCCTCCGTGCTGCGGCACCGCCGCGCGGCGCCCCGAGGGTGCCCCGATCGGCGACGGTCGTGCGATAGGGTCGCGACGGGCGACCCCCGGCCCCGTCCCTCGTTCTTCTGTTCTTCTCGCCCCCGTTCCTGCTCTCCCGTTCCCTTCCCCGGAGCCGCCCCGCGGTCGCGCCGGGGACGCTCCCTCCTGGAGGTGCCCCCGTGGCCACCGTGCACGCCACCGCTCCGCAACCGTCCACCGGAACCTCCGCCGACGGGGACGCGGCGCAGCGGCGGGGAGGCCGGTACTCAGGGTTCCGCCCCGAGGTCCAGGGCCTGCGGGCGGTGGCGGTGCTGCTCGTGGTGGTCTACCACGTGTTCCTCGGGCGGGTCTCCGGGGGCGTGGATGTCTTCCTGCTGATCTCCTCCTTCTTCCTCACCCTGTCCTTCGTGCGCAAGCTCGAGGCCGGCCGGCCGCTGGCGATCGGGCGGTACTGGCTGCACGTCTTCAAGCGGCTGCTGCCCCTGGCGGTGCTCACCATCCTGGCCACCCTGGTGCTGGTGGAGCTGTTCTACCCCGGCTACGACGCCGGGCAGTGGCGGTCCGAGGGCCTGGCCTCGGCGTTCTACGTGCAGAACTGGGCGCTGGCGCTGTCCGCGGTGGACTACTACGCGGCCGACCACTCCACGGCCTCCCCGTTCCAGCACTTCTGGTCCCTGTCGGTGCAGGGACAGGTGTTCCTGCTGTGGCCGCTGATCTTCGCCGCCGCCTGGCTGCTCACGCGGCGGGTGGCCCTCCGGCCCGTCCCCGTCCTGGCCGCGATGTTCGGCACCGTGTTCCTGGCCTCCCTGGCGTGGTCGGTGCACAGCACGGCGACGCAGCAGGAGTTCGCCTACTTCGACACCCGCACCCGGCTGTGGGAGTTCGCCCTCGGATCGCTGCTGGCCCTGGCCGTGCCGTACCTGAGGCCGCCGCGGGTGGCCCGGGTGGTCCTGGGCTGGCTGGGGCTGGTGAGCATGGTCTCGGTCGGGGTACTGGTGGACGTCCAAGGCGCGTTCCCCGGGTGGATCGCCCTGTGGCCGCTGCTCTCGGCGGCGGCGGTCGTCGCCGCCGGCCGCACCGGCTCCCGCATCGGTGTCGACCGGGTCCTCGCCTCGGCGCCTCTGGTGCGGCTGGGAGACTCGGCCTACGCGCTGTACCTGATCCACTGGCCGGTGCTGATCACCTACCTGGTGCTGCGGGACCGGCCGATGGCCGGTCCGCGGTCGGGGGTGGCGATCGTGGTGGTCTGCGTGGTGCTGGCGGTGCTGGTCACCCGGCTGGTCGAGGACCCGCTCAAGGCCTGGGCCTGGCCCGAGCGCAGCCGGCTGCGACTGGCCGCCGTGATCGTGGTGTGCCTGGCGACGGTCGCGGTTCCCGTGACCGCGGCCCGGGTGGCCGAGGAGCGGCGGGCCCTCGAGCTCGCCGCGGCCGCCGACCGCAACAACCCCGGAGCGGCCGCCCTGCTGCCGGGCTTCCGGTACCAGGGCGACCCGGAGGCCGAGACCATCCCCGTGATCACCGGGGAGCCGTACGCGAAGCCGTCGCTCGGCGAGCCCTGCCCGCCCGGCACGGGAGTCGGCGAGCGCTTCCAGCAGTGGTGCTTCGACACCGTCCCGAACCCCGAGCCCTCCGCCACGATGCTGGTGATCGGCAACAGCCACGTGCACCAGTGGATCCCGGCCGTCGAGCTCCTGGCCGAGCGCAACGACTGGCGCGTGGTCACCTACATCCGCGGCAACTGCCTGTACGCCCTGCCCGAGGAGCAGGTGGCCGACCACCAGGAGTGCGCGCGCTGGCTCGAGGGCACGGACCCCGTGGTGGAGGCCGTCGACCCGGACCTGGTCCTGGTGCAGGGCACCCGCAGCACGGACGAGGACCAGGAGCAGTTCACCCCCGGGATGGAGCAGCGCATCCGCGGGCTGGCGGGGGGCGGCATCCAGGTCGTCGGGCTGCGGGACAACGCCCGGTTCGACTTCGTCCCCGCGCGCTGCGCCGCCGACCACGGGGCCGACGCCCCCGAGTGCACGGCCTCCCACGTGATCCTGGGCCCGGACAGCCCGCTCGCCCCGGTGGCGGAGCTGCCGCGGGTCACGATGGTCGACATGGGGGACCTCATCTGCCCGGACGGCACCTGCGCCCCTGTCGTCGGCAACGTGTTCACGTACTGGGACAACAACCACCTCACCGTCGAGTACGTGCGGACCCTGGCGCCCCTGTTCGCGGAGCGGGTCGAGGAGGCCCTGCTCGCGGACGGGGCGGGGGTCCCCGTCGGGTCGTGAGGACGGCCACAGCCGTCCGCCGGACGGGACCCGGCCCGTAGAATGGTGGGGACTCCCTCGAAGCTGAAAGGCCCCACCGTGTCGGATCCCGCCGTCCCCACCGCCCTGTCCGAGGACCCCTTCGGGTTCACCGGCCTGACCTACGACGACGTCCTGCTGCTCCCCGGCAACACGGACGTCATCCCCTCCGAGGCGTCGACGCGCACCCGCCTGTCCCGGCGCATCGGCCTCGAGGTGCCGCTGCTGTCCGCCGCCATGGACACCGTCACCGAGTCCTCGATGGCGATCGCGATGGCCCGCCAGGGCGGCATCGGCGTGATCCACCGCAACCTCTCGATCCAGGACCAGGCCGAGCACGTGGACCGGGTCAAGCGCAGCGAGTCCGGGATGATCACCGACCCCGTGACCATCTCCCCGGAGGCGACCCTCGAGGAGCTCGACCGGCTCTGCGGCTACTACCGTGTCTCCGGCCTGCCCGTCGTGGACGCCGAGCAGAAGCTGCTGGGCATCATCACCAACCGCGACACCCGCTACCTGCCGGAGAGCGAGTTCCCGCGCCGCCGGGTGCACGAGATCATGACGCCCATGCCGCTGATCACCGGCAAGGTCGGGATGGCGAAGGACGACGCGCACCAGCTGCTGGCGTCCAACAAGATCGAGAAGCTGCCGCTCGTCGACGACGACGGCCGGCTCACGGGCCTGATCACCATCAAGGACTTCACCAAGGCCGAGCAGTACCCCCACGCCACCAAGGACGACGAGGGCCGGCTGCGCGTCGGCGCCGCCGTCGGCTTCTTCGGCGACGGCTTCGAGCGGGCCATGACCCTCGTGGAGGCCGGCGTGGACGCCCTGTTCATCGACACCGCCAACGGGCACTCCCAGGGCGTGCTGGACATGGTCGCCCGGCTCAAGGCGGAGACCGCCGCCGCGCACGTGGACGTCATCGGCGGCCAGGCGGCCACCCGCCACGGCGCGCAGGCCATCGTCGACGCCGGCGCGGACGCCGTCAAGGTGGGCGTCGGTCCCGGTTCCATCTGCACCACCCGCATCATCGCCGGCGTGGGCGTCCCCCAGATCACCGCCGTCAACGAGGCCGCGAAGGCGGCCATCCCGGCGGGCGTGCCCCTGATCGCCGACGGCGGCCTGCAGTACTCCGGCGACATCGGCAAGGCCCTCGTCGCCGGGGCGGACTCCGTGATGGTCGGGTCGCTGCTCGCGGGCTGCGACGAGTCCCCGGGCGAGCTGATCTTCGTCAACGGCAAGCAGTTCAAGACCTACCGGGGGATGGGCTCGCTGGGGGCCATGCAGTCCCGCGGCAAGAAGAGCTCCTACTCCAAGGACCGCTACTTCCAGGCCGACGTCGCCAGCGACGAGAAGCTCATCCCCGAGGGCATCGAGGGCCAGGTCCCGTACCGCGGTCCGCTCTCGGCCGTGGTCCACCAGCTCGACGGCGGCCTGCGCCAGACGATGTTCTACGTGGGCGCCCACAGCGTCGAGGAGCTCAAGCACCAGGGCCGGTTCGTGCGCATCACGCCGGCCGGGCTCAAGGAGTCCCACCCGCACGACATCACGATGACCGTCGAGGCACCCAACTACCAGCGCTGAGCGACCGTCCGCAGCACCGTTCGGAAAGGACACCATGAGCTACGACATCGAGATCGGCCGCTCCAAACGCGCCCGCCGCACCTTTTCCCTGGACGAGATCGCCCTCGTCCCGTCGCGCCGCACGCGCGACCCCCGGGACGTGTCCACGGACTGGCAGATCGATGCCTACCGGTTCTCCATCCCGTTCCTGGGCGCCCCGATGGACTCGGCGACGTCTCCGGAGACGGCCATCGCCCTCGGCCGGGCCGGGGGACTGGGCGTGCTGGACCTCGAGGGGCTGTGGACCCGCTACGAGGACCCGCAGCCGGTGCTCGAGGAGATCGCGGCGCTCTCCGGCGAGGACGCCCCGGCCTCCACACGCCGGATGCAGGAGCTCTACGAGGCGCCCGTCCAGCCGCAGCTGATCACGGCCCGGCTGGCGCAGATCCGGGACGCGGGCGTCATCGTCGCGGGGTCCCTGACGCCGCAGCGCACGGTCGAGCACTACCGCACCGTCCTGGACGCCGGCGTGGACGTCTTCGTGATCCGCGGGACCACGGTCTCCGCGGAGCACGTCTCGCGCAACCAGGAGCCGCTGGACCTCAAGAAGTTCATCTACGACCTCGACGTCCCGGTCATCGTGGGCGGCGCCGCGGGCTACACGCCCGCGCTGCACCTCATGCGCACCGGCGCGGCCGGTGTGCTCGTGGGCTTCGGCGGCGGCGCCTCCATGCGCATCCAGAACACGCTGGGGATCCACGCGGCCATGGCCACGGCGATCTCCGACGTCGCCGCCGCCCGCCGGGACTACCTCGACGAGTCCGGCGGGCGCTACGTCCACGTCATCGCCGACGGCGGCGTGGGGGTCTCCGGGGACATCGTCAAGGCGCTCGCCATGGGCGCGGACGCGGTGATGCTCGGCACCGCGCTGGCCCGCACGGAGGAGGCGCCCGGGCAGGGCTGGCACTGGGGCGCGGAGGCGCACCACGGGCAGCTGCCGCGCGGGCTCCGCACCCGTGTGGGCACCGTGGGCCCCCTGGAAGAGGTCCTCTTCGGGCCCTCCCGCCACGTGGACGGCACGTCCAACCTCGTGGGCGCGCTGCGCCGCTCGATGGCCACCACCGGGTACCTGGAGCTCAAGGAGTTCCAGCGCGCGGAGGTGGTCATCCGCGGCTGATCCGGGACCGGTCCGCGGGGGCCCGTGCCGCGCCCCGCCGGCGCGGCACGGGCCCCCCGCAACTGGCGAACGTCCAGGAAGGCGCACTAGCCTTGTCGGGTGCTCACGACCGCCCTGCGCCCCCGCTCGATCCTGACCCTGATCGTGAGCCTCGGGCTGGCCGTGGGCTTCGTGCTGCTGAGCCAGTGGCAGCTGGAGTCGAGCGAGCAGGCCCGCACCGTCGCGGACCCCGCGAAGGACGTGGCCGTCCCGCTCGCCGAGGCCGTCGAGGCCGGCGACCCCGTGACCGCCTCCCAGGCCGACCAGCTCGTCACCGTCACCGGCGACTACCGGGACGGGTCCACCGTCCTGGTCCCCGGCCGGCTGCAGAACGGGACGGAGGGCTGGTGGGCCGTCACCGCCCTCACCGTCCCGGACACCCAGGAGCTGTGGCCGGACGCCGGCGGCGAGCTGACCCTCGCGGTGGCCCGCGGCTGGACCGCCGACCCGGCCTCCGTGCCGGAGGAGCCGGCGGGCGCCGTCGACGTCGTCGGCCGCTATCTGCCGGCCGAGGGCCCGGTGCCCGGCGGAGAGCTCCCGGAGGGACAGGTGGGCACGGTGTCCCCGGCGCAGCTCACCAATCTCTGGGACGCCCCGCTGTGGTCCGGGTACCTGGCCGCCTTCGCCGAGAACCCCGCCTCCGCGCACTTCCAGCTCGCCGAGGACGGGACCCTCGCCCCGGGCGCCGCGCTGCTGGGCCCCGAGCTCTCCCGGCTCGACATCGACCAGCAGCCCACGGACGAGTCCGTGAACCTGCTCAACCTCTTCTACGCGGTCGAGTGGGTGGTCTTCGCCGGGTTCGCCCTCTACATCTGGTGGCGGTTCGTGCGCGACGAGTGGCAGCGCGAGCAGCACCCGGAGGCGTACTTCTACTTCGAGGGCGAGTACTACTACGACGAGGCCGCCGGACGCTACTACTACTACGACACCGAGGCGGGGGAGTACTACTGGTTCGACGACCAGCCCGGCGCCCGGGCGGGCGAGCCCAGCACCCACGACATGACCCAGGACAGGACCGGAGCCCACCATGACTGAACCCACGCAGCCGACCCCTTCCCCAGCACCCTCGCCGAAGGAGCGCACCGACGGGGTGCGGGTCTCCCTCCCGCCGGACGCCCGCCCCGCCGAGGCGGCGTCCCCGGGCCGCGTCCCGCGCCGGGCGGCCGCCCTGCAGCCGCGCCGCCGCTTCGGAGGCACCGAGGCCCAGATCCGCGGCGCCCTCAGCTTCTACATGGTCTGCGCCTGGATCTCCGGGACCTTCCTGCTGCTGCTCGTGGCCGAGATGATCACCCGCTACGGGCTGGGCTACGACCTCATCGCGGGCGGCACCGACCGGGCCACGGGGCAGACGGTGGCCCTCGGCTGGCAGGACCTGGAGCTCGAGAACCTCGCGGGCGGGGTCAACATCTCCACGTGGATCCTCATCGTGCACGGCTGGTTCTACGTGGTCTACCTCATCTCCTGCTTCCGGATCTGGACGCTCATGCGCTGGCCCTTCCCGCAGCTCGTGGTCATGGCCCTGGGCGGCGTCGTGCCGTTCCTGTCCTTCGTGGTGGAGCGCAAGATCCACGCCTCCACCGCCGCCGAGCTGCGCGCCAACCCGAAGGCCGCGAAGCGGTACTGAGCCCGTCCCGCGCCTGGCCTAGGATGGAGGGCGTGACCGAAACAGCTGAGACCCGCACCGATCTGGAGCAGCGCCCGGTCCTGGTGGTCGACTACGGCGCGCAGTACGCGCAGCTCATCGCCCGCCGGGTCCGCGAGGCCAGCGTCTATTCCGAGATCGTCCCCCACACCTGGTCCACCGAGCAGATCCTCGCCAAGAACCCGGCGGCGATCATCCTCTCGGGTGGCCCCTCCTCCGTCTACGCCGAGGACGCGCCGCAGCAGGACGCGGCGCTCTTCGAGGCCGGCGTGCCCGTCCTGGGCATCTGCTACGGCTTCCAGGCCATGGCGCAGGCCCTCGGCGGGACCGTCGCGCACACCGGGGCCCGCGAGTACGGGGCGACCACCGCCACCGCCGTCGGCGGCCCCACGGCCTCCATCCTGGAGGGCTCCCCGGGCTCCCAGACCGTCTGGATGAGCCACGGCGACTCGGTCGTCGAGGCCCCCGCCGGCTTCGAGGTCCTCGCCTCCACGGAGACCACCCCGGTGGCCGCGTTCGCCGACGACGCCCGCCGGCTCTACGGCGTGCAGTGGCACCCGGAGGTCAAGCACTCCGTGCACGGGCAGCAGGTGCTCGAGCACTTCCTCTTCGGCGGCGCGCAGGTCGAGCCCACCTGGTCGACCGGCAACATCATCGAGGAGCACGTCCAGCGGATCCGCGAGCAGGTCGGCTCCGCGTCCGTGATCTGCGGGCTCTCCGGCGGTGTGGACTCCGCCGTGGCCGCCGCCCTGGTCCACCGGGCCGTGGGCGAGCAGCTCACGTGCGTGTTCGTGGACCACGGGCTGCTGCGCGAGGGCGAGGCCGAGCAGGTCGAGCAGGACTTCGTCGCCGCGACCGGTGTCAATCTCTACGTGGCCGAGGAGAAGGAGCGCTTCCTGACCGCGCTCGCCGGCGTCACCGACCCCGAGCAGAAGCGCAAGATCATCGGCCGCGAGTTCATCCGCTCCTTCGAGGCCGCCGCGGAGGAGGTCGCCAGGACCGCCGCGCAGGAGGGCGAGCCCGTGCGCTTCCTCGTCCAGGGCACCCTCTACCCGGACGTCGTGGAGTCCGGCGGCGGGGAGGGCGCCGCCAACATCAAGAGCCACCACAACGTGGGCGGGCTGCCCGAGGACCTGCAGTTCGAGCTGGTCGAGCCGCTGCGCACGCTGTTCAAGGACGAGGTGCGCGCCGTGGGGCGTGAGCTCGGGCTGCCCCACGAGATCGTCGGCCGCCAGCCGTTCCCCGGCCCCGGCCTCGGCATCCGCATCATCGGGGAGGTCACCGAGGCCGGCCTCGCGGTCCTGCGCCGGGCCGACGCCATCGCCCGCGAGGAGCTGACCCGTGCCGGGCTCGACGACGAGGTCTGGCAGATGCCCGTCGTGCTCCTGGCGGACGTGCGCTCGGTGGGCGTGCAGGGCGACGGCCGCACGTACGGGCACCCCGTCGTGCTCCGGCCCGTCTCGAGCGAGGACGCGATGACCGCCGACTGGTCCCGTCTGCCCTACGACCTGCTGGCCCGCGTCTCCAACCGCATCACCAACGAGGTCGAAGAGGTCAACCGGGTGGTCCTGGACGTCACGTCCAAGCCCCCGGGCACCATCGAGTGGGAGTAGGCCCGGGGGCGGGCCCAGAACCCGCCCCGTACGGGCGGAACACGAGCAGCCGGGGTCGAGCGGTCCGCACGGACCGCTCGACCCGTGCGTGAGCGGTGCCCGGCCCCCGGGCCGAGGCGCAGGAGGAGAACCATGTCGATCGGAGCCGACCGCACCCCCGAGGAGTCGGACACCTCCGGGGCGCATTCCCCGCGCGTCTCGCTGCAGCCCTGGACCCGCCAGATGGACGCCTACACGGGCCCGGACACGCTGCTGGACTTCAACCAGGTCGACAACGTGTGCATCGACCTCACCGAGGCGAACTCGTCGGGCCAGGCGCAGCTGCTCATGGGCCGCCCCACCCGCCTGTCCACGATCGTGCACGACCCCGAGGCCTACGGGCACGCCGTCCGCGCCGCCCGGTCCCTGCGCACCAAGACCCACGAGCTGTCGGTCAACCACGGACTGGACGCCGCCTACCTCGCGGCCGGCACCGCGTCCTGGCTGGCCCGGCCCAAGGGTTCCGACCCGACCGGCGCCGGCCAGCGCCGCTGGATCGCCCCTGTCCTGCTCGCCCCCCTCGCCCTGAAGCCGCGCCCGGACCTCGACGACTTCGAGCTCCAGCTCGTCGGCCCCGCCCGGCTCAACCCCGCCATGGTCCGCCGGCTCGCCGCGGACCACGGGGTGGACCTGACCTCCGGCGAGCTCGCCCGGCTCGCCTACGGCACCCGGCGGCTCGACCCGGCCCCCGCCCTGGAGACGCTGCGCACCCTCGCCGGGGCGGTGCCCGGGATGCACGTCGAGCACAAACTGCTCGTCTCCACGTTCGCCGACCTGCACGACCGTCCCGCGGACCTGTCGGTCGTGGCCCGCACCGCGGTGGTGCGGGACCTCGCCCGGCTCAAGGACTCCGCGGTCGGACGGATCCCCCAGGTCGAGGAGATCACGGAGGACGCTCCCCCGCTCGACGAGCGCGATCCCGCCGACGAGCTGCTGCTGCTCGACGCCGACGGCCCCCAGCAGGAGGTCCTCGACCTCGCCGCGCAGGGGCACTCGTTCGTGGTGACCGCGGCCCCCGGCACCGGCCAGCTCGACACCGCCGTCAACACGGTGGGCACCCTCGTGGCCGCCGGCCGGACCGTCCTGGTCCTGGGGGAGCGGCGCACCACGCTCGCCGCGTTCGGGCGGCGGATGGACGGGCTGGGCCTGGGCACCGCCGTGCTGCCGCTCTCCTCCCAGCTCAGCGACACCGACGTGGCCCAGCAGCTCGTCCGGGCGGTCGCCCGCAACGAGCGCGCCGAGCGCCCGGACCTCGCCGAGCTGCACGAGACGCTGCGCACCAGCCGGGACCGGCTCGCCGAGCACGTGCGGTCCCTGCACACCGTGCGGCCGCGGTGGTCCGTCTCCCCGTACCGGGCCGTGCAGGCGCTCGCGGAGCTGACCTCCCGCCGGCCGGCGCCCGCCACGGCCGTGCGGTTCCCGCGCTCGGTGCTCGACGCCGTGTCGGAACGGGGCGACGTCGTCGCCCGGCTCGAGCGCGCCGCCGAGCTCGGGGCCTTCGACGCGGGGACCCTCGCCGGGCCCTGGACCGGGGCGCGCCTGGTGAACGAGGACGAGGCCCGCCAGGCGCACCGGCTCGCCCAGTCCCTGCTGCTGGAGCTGACCACCCTCGAGACCGGGATGCGGCACGTGCTGGCCACCGGCGGGCTGCGCGGCGGCACGACCGTCCCGGAGTGGGGCCGGCAGCTGCGCCTGCTGCAGGAGGTCCAGGACTCCCTGACCCGCTTCACCCCCGACATCTACGACCGCCCCGTGACGGACCTCGTCGCCGCGACCGCCGGATCCGGCTGGCGGCGGGAGCACGGGATCGAGATGACCGGGCTGCAGCGCTCACGGCTGCGCAAGGCTGCGAAGGAGTACATCCGGCACGGGGTGCACCTCTCGGACCTGCACAGCGCCCTGCTGCGCGTGCAGTCGGAGCGGGAGCGGTGGCGGGAGTGGGCCACCTCGTCCACGCACCCGATGGTCTCCGAGCGGGTCGAGGAGCTCGTGGCGGTCCAGGCCCGCTTCGTGGAGGACCTCGAGGGCCTGGCCATCGCCCTCGAGGGCTCGCCCACCGGCGACGACCTCCTGGGGCAGCCGATCGACCGGCTGCGCGAGACCCTGGACGGGCTCATCAACGACGAGGAGAACCTCGCCGTGCTGCCCGAGCGCACCGTCCTGCTGGACGAGCTGCGTGGTCAGGGCCTCGGCGAGCTCGTGGACGACCTCATCCGGCGCACCGTGCCCCGCGCCGAGGTCCCCGGGGAGTTCGACCTCGCCTGGTGGCAGTCCACGCTCGAGGCCATGGTCACCGGCGACGACTTCCTGGCGATGCCCGAGGGCCACACGCTGCGCAAGGCGGAGTCCTTGTTCCGCCGGGCCGACGCCGCGCACGTGGCCTCCGGGGCCGGCCGTCTCCTGTGGGAGCTCGCCGACCGCTGGCAGCGCACCGTGCGGCGCTCCCCGCGCGCGGCGGCCGCCCTGCGCCCGATGCTCCGGGCCGGCGCGGCCCCGCTCGAAGAGGTCAGCACCTCGGCCGGCGAGCTGATCGGCTCGCTGGTGCCCGTCTGGACGGCCAGTCCGCTGGTGCTCTCCGCGGCGCTGCCCGAGGACCACGAGTTCGACGCCGTGGTGGTGCTGGACGCCGAGAGCTCCCCGCTCGCGGCGGTGCTGCCGGCGCTGACCCGGTGCCGGCAGGTCATCGCGTTCGGGGATCCGCACCTCGGCCGGCCGCAGCCGTTCACGGTGGCGCCCACCGCGGTCCCCGCCCCGGGCACCCAGCCGGTGGTCGAGGTGGACAGCGCCTTCGACGCCCTGTCCCGCGTGGTGCCGGAACGGACGCTGCGGACCGTGTACCGGTCCATGGACGAACAGGTCTTCCGCCACCTCAACGATCAGTTCTACGGCGGACGACTGAGCAGGCTCCCGCACGGCGAGTCCGTCACCGGGGCCACGCCCGTCCTCGACGTCGAGTACGTCCCGGACGGCGTGGGCGCCCTGACCGCCGGGATCGAGGGCATCCAGGCGCCCGCCGCCGAGGTGCGGCGCGTCGTGGACATGGTCTTCGAGCACGCGGCCCGCCACCCGCGCCGGTCGCTGGCCGTGGTCACGGCCAGCGCCGTGCACGCCGCGCGGATCGCCCAGGCCGTCCGGCAGCGGATGCGCGAGGAGCCCGCCGCCGCGGCCTTCTTCGCCCCGGGCCCCGAGTCCTTCCGGGTGGTCGACCTGCACCGGGCGGCGGGCATCGTGCGGGACACGGTCATCTTCTCGCTGGGCTTCGGCAAGACCGCCAACGGGCGCACCGTGCCGTACCTCGGGGCACTGTCCGAGCGCCACGGCCGCCAGCACTTCGTGCTCGGCATGACCCGGGCCCGCCACACCACCCGGATCGTGACCTCCCTGCACCCGGGCGAGATGGAGGGCAAGGGCCTGCAGCACGGGGCCCGGGACTTCGCCCGCGTGCTCGCCGCGCACCTCGGCGGCCCGCCCCCGGGGGAGGAGCGCGCCCGGGACACCCACGACGACGCCCTGGTGGTCGACCTCGCCCGCCGGCTCGAGGAGCGCGGGGCCTCGGTGCGGCTGGACTACGCGGGCGTCCTCGACCTGGTCGCCTGGGCCGGCACGGAGTCGATGTCCGCGGGGGCCGCGGTGCCGGGCCGTGCCGGCGACGAGGACCGGCCGCTGCGGATCCCCGTGGCCGGGCAGTCCGACGGCTCGGCGGAGAACGCCGCCCTGTCCGTGCGGGAGCGCTCGCGGCTGCGGCCCCAGCAGCTCGAGCGCACCGGCTGGAACTACCTCACGCTGTGGACCATCGAGGTCTTCACCGACCCGGACACCGTCGCCGAGCTGATCCGTCGGTATCTCGGCCTGCCCGCCGGCCCGCAGCGGAGCACCCGTGCCGGCTGATCCGTCCCGCCTGCCCGGCGGGGCACCCGTGCCGGGCGAGCCGGAGGACTCCACGCCCGGGCAGGACGTGCCGCCGCGCCCGCGCGGACGCGGTCCGCGGCGAGCCACCGGAGGAACGTTCACCGGGGCGGAGCCGCGCCTGCCCGGCCTGGACGGTCGGGCGCCCCGGGCGGAGGGGGAAGGCGCGGACGGGAGCGGGGAGCGGGCCCACGAGGAGTGGCTCAGGGCGCAGCGGCCTCCGCACTGGGACTGACCGGCGCCGGAACGAGCACCACGGTGGTGCGCCCGGTGCCGCTGGTGCCCGCGAGCTGCGCGGCGCCCTCCTGCGGGGCCCCCACCACCAGCAGTCCCTCCTCCTCGGACGCCGCGGTCCCCGCGAGCAGGCCGCCGTCCCCGCCGGAACCCGCGGCGGGGACCCACAGCACGGGCAGGCCCCGACCCAGCACGTGGCGGTCGCCCGGTGCGGCACCGTCGGACAGGTGGACGACGTCCACGTGGTCGCCCGCGCGCACGTGCCGCAGCACTCCGGGATCGTCGATGCGCAGGGTCACCGCCGTGACGCCCTCGGCCTGCCCGGTCAGCAGGCCCGGTCCCACGAACGCGGTCTCCGTCAGCGGCTGCCCGGGGCCCGCGGCGCCCGCGAGGACGCGCCCGGACAGCTCCGCCGGATCGGCGACAGCGCCCTCCGGCGCCAGCCCGGGCGGATAGGCGGCCACCACGAGCTGCTCCGGAGCGACCACGGTTCCCGCGGGCAGCGCATCGGCGGCGGTGACCACCGGTACCGTCCTGGTCTGGGGCGGTCCGAGCCGCAGGACCACCAGGCCCACCGCGAGCCCGAGGAGCAGCGCGGCCACCAGCCGGCGGCGCCGGGACAGCACCGAGCGCAGATGCAGGGACAGCGGGTAGCGGCGTCGGACGGTCCGGGGGCGTCGGCTCATGCGCCGCACACTACGGGGACGGCGCCCCGGCCCCGGATGCGCCGGGAACGCCTGGGGAGGGGCGGGGGCCGCGGCCCGGAGGACTTCTTCCGTGCAGTCCGGACGCCGGGACAGCGTCCGGAGGCCCGGTCAGTCGGAGGGCACGCCCGCGCTCGTGGCCGCGGACGACGAGGACGCGCCCGCGGTCGCCGGGGCCTCGGCCTTCGCGGCGGCCGCCGCCGGTGCGGCCCCGTCGGAGGAGGACGTGGACGCGCCCGAGTCCGCGCCCGAGTCCGCGCCGCCGGAGCGCGAGTCGTTGCGGTAGAAGCCGGAGCCCTTGAACACCACGCCCACCGTGTTGAACTTCTTGCGCAGACCCCCGTCGCACTCCGGGCAGACGGTCAGGGCGTCCTCGCTGAACGACTGGCGGATGTCGAACGCGTGGCCGCAGTCCTTGCAGGCGTAGGCGTAGACGGGCATGGATCCTCCTCGGAAGCGTCGACGAGTGCGCTCGCTGGCACTCGAAGGGGTCGACTGCCGATCCTACCGCGTTCCCGGCACCGGGCCGGCGGGTCCGTCCAGGCGCACGGTCCCGTTCTCCGTGAGGGCCAGCGGCACCGGGGCGTCGAGCTCCTCGACCGGCACGGTCCCGGCCGGGAGGACCTCGTCGGCGAAGACGCACACCGCGGTGCGCAGCTCCGGGTGCGCCGTGCGCGGCAGCGCGGCGAGGAAGCGGTCGTAGTAGCCGCCGCCGAAGCCCAGCCGCGCGCCGTCGGGCGACACCGCGAGCGCGGGCACCAGCAGCAGGCCCACCGCGTGCATCACCTCGGCGCCGTGGCGGGCGCCGACGGGCTCGCGCAGACCGCCGGCGCCGCCGGTCCGCACGGGGGTGCCCGGCGACCACCGTGCCCACGCGAGCCGGCGCCCGGGCTCGCACACGGGCACCCAGATCCGGTGGCCGCGGTGGTGGGCGGTGACGAGGGCCGGCTCGAGGGGCGGTTCCGTGGCCAGCGGGAGGTACGCGGCGACGTCGAGGTGTGGGCGGTCGGCCAGCAGCTCCGCGAGGTGCCGGTCGAACGCGACGGCGGCGTGCGCCCGGGCGGCCCGGGAACGCCGCGCACGGGCCGCCAGCAGCTCCCGGCGCAGGTGGGCCTTCGCCTCGGCGGGGCCACGGGGGTCGGTCATCGTCGTGTCCGCTCCTGTCCGGCGATCGGGCCGGGGGCGGCGCCCCGGACGCACCGGCCCTCCCGGGCCGGTGGTGCGAGGCTAGCCGCGGCCGCCTCGGCGGGCAACCGTGCCCGGCCGGGAATCCCCTGGCCCGCGCCCCCGATCCGTTAGCCTGAGCCCATGAGTGGAAACAGCAACCCCCGGACGGTCCGGAAGGCCGTCATCCCCGCCGCCGGGCTCGGCACCCGATTCCTGCCCGCGACGAAGGCCATGCCCAAGGAGATGCTGCCGGTCGTGGACCGCCCGGCCATCCAGTACGTGGTCCAGGAGGCGGTCGACGCCGGCCTCCAGGACGTCCTGATGATCACCGGTCGCTCCAAGAGGGCGCTGGAGGACCACTTCGACCGGGTGCCGGCCCTGGAGCACCAGCTCGAGGAGTCGGGCAAGACCGAGCTGCTCCGGGAGGTCGAGCACGCCTCCGAGCTCGGCGAGATCCACTACCTGCGCCAGGCGGACCCCAAGGGTCTGGGCCACGCGGTGCTGCGAGCCAAGATCCACATCGGCGACGAGCCCTTCGCGGTGCTGCTGGGCGATGACCTGATCGACGCCCGGGACGCCCTGCTGACCGAGATGATCGCCGTTCAGGAGCGCACCGGCGGTTCCGTCGTGGCGCTCATGGAGGTCCCGCAGGAGCAGATCAGCGCCTACGGCTGTGCCGACGTCACGGCCGTGGCGGGCGAGGAGTACGTGCGGATCAACGGGCTCGTGGAGAAGCCGTCCCCTCAGGAGGCTCCTTCCAACCTGGCCATCATCGGCCGCTACGTGCTGCACCCGGACGTCTTCGAGGTGCTCGAGAGCACCGCCCCCGGGCGCGGCAACGAGATCCAGCTCACCGACGCGCTGCAGACCCTCGCCCAGCGCGAGGGCGAGGGCGGCGGGGTCTACGGGGTGGTCTTCAAGGGACGGCGCTACGACACCGGGGACAAGCTCAGCTACCTCAAGGCCAACATCATCCTGGCCTCGGAGCGCGAGGACCTCGGGCCCGAGCTGTGCGAGTGGCTCAGGGAGTACACCCGGACCCTGCCGGTCGGCTGAGAGGCCGCGCTGCCGTGGCCGGACAGCTCCGGTGGCCCGTCACCGTCTCGTGGGGGGACCTTCGGCTGCGCCCGCTGGCCCGGGGCGACCGCCGCGAGTGGGACGTCGTGCGCGCCCGCAACCGGGACTGGCTCGACCCCTGGGAGGCGACGAACCCGGCACCCGGTGGGGCGTCGCCCACGTTCGGGCAGTTCGTGCGCACCCTCGACCGGCAGGCCCGGCAGGGCACGGCCCTGCCGTTCCTGATCACGGAGCGGGTCCCGGGGACGGAGCGGTTCGGTCTCGTCGGCCAGCTGACCGTCTCCGGGATCTCGTGGGGGTCGTTCCTGTCCGCGACTCTGGGCTACTGGGTGGACCGGGACCAGGCGGGGCGCGGCGTGGCCCCCATGGCGGTCGCCATGGCCACCGACTACTGCTTCCAGGGCGTCGGGCTGCACCGGATGGAGATCAACATCCGGCCGGAGAACACCAAGTCCCTGCGGGTGGTGGAGAAGCTCGGGTTCCGGGACGAGGGGCTGCGCAAGGACTTCCTGCACATCGACGGGCGCTGGACGGACCACCGCAGCTTCGCGCTCACGGCGCCGGAGGTGCCCGGAGGACTCGTCCGCCGGTTCACGGGTTCGGACCGCCCCGCCGTGTGGCAGTGACGCGACCGGTCGTGTCCACAGGGATACCCACAGGCGCGCCCGAGCGGTAGTAGGCTGTCGCTCACGGCCCGAGCCCGGGCCCCGGACACGCCGGCGCAGCGCGCCGGCGGCTCTCGTCCGCTCGATCCAGCGACCACGAAGGCAGGACCGCGACCATGATCTGGGTGAGCAGCTCGGCCGTGCTGGCCGTGGTGTGCGCGCTGTCGATGTTCTGGGTCGTGCCGCGACTGCAGCGCCGCCGGGAAGCCCTCGTCGAGGCGCAGGTCGAGGTCACCGGCACCGGTCCCGCCCCGGACGGTCCCCCCGCGCCGATCGAGCAGCCCTCACCCGCGTCCCGCCGACGGAGGAACAACATGGCGACCACCGACACCGTCTCCCGGCCCGCCGACGGAAACCCCGGACGCTCCCGAGGACGACCCCTGCGCATCAAGCGGGACCGCGCCGGCATCCTCCTCGCCGGGTGCGCCGCCCTTCTGGCCGCCCTGGTCACCGCGGTCGTCGCCCCGTTCTCCGCCGCAGTGAGCTGGCCGTGGCCGGTCTTCCTGCTGCTGGTCGGCACCGGCTCCGTCCTGGCTCTGCGCTACCTGGCCGTCCAGGACCGGGCCGCCCGCCGCGCGTCGCGTCCCGCGGTGCGGGCTCCGGAGGCGGAGCCGCACGCGCCCCGGCAGGACGTCGCCCTGTTCGACAACGAGCACGCCGTGGCGGAGGAGGCCCGCGACCAGTCGCGACAGGCCGCCGAGGGTCTCGACCTGCCCACCCCCGAGGAGCAGCCCCGGATGCCCGCCCCGGCGGCCTTCACGGTCGAGGAGCTGCGGGCCGAGGCGCTCCGGGTGGCTCGCGAGTCCGCCCCCGCTGCCCCGGCCCGCACGTGGGAGCCGGTGCCCGTGCCGCGGCCGACGTACGCCGAGGCCCTTGTCGTCCAGCGCCCCGAGCCGGAGCCCCTGCCGGTGCCGGAGCAGCCCGCCGCCCGCTCCGCGAGCCTGAAGGACGCCGTGCGCACGGGCGAGGAGCAGAGCCGCGCCGCCCTCGACCTCGACGACGTCCTCAAGCGCCGCCGCGCCTGAGCACACGCTCTGCGCGACCCGGCCGGACGATCCGCCGCACACCCTCCGGGAGCGTGCGGCGGTGGCGTTTCCCGGGGCCCGGCGCCGTCCCGGTATCATCGCCACAACGGCCGGTCGTCGGTTCCGGCGGCCGGTGGCCCCGACCAGGAGGACACCCATGACCGCCGTCGCCCACCGCGAGGTCGAGCGCAAGTACGAGTTCCCGGAGGGCACCGAGGCCCGAGTGGACTGGAGCGGGCTGGAGGGGTGCACCGTCTCGGCGGAGCCCGTGGAGCACCGCATGGAGGCCGTCTACTACGACACCCAGGACATGGCCCTGGGGCGGCGGCTGGTCGCGCTGCGCCGGCGCAGGGGAGGGGCCGACGACGGGTGGCACGTGAAGTTCCACGGCCCGGGTGGACGCCACGAGGTGCAGGTGCCTCTGCTGCGCACGCCGGACCGGATGCCCGCGTCCGTGCGGAACCTTCTCGCCGGGCTGACCGGGGGACAGGAGCTGCGCCCGGTCGCGACCCTCCGCACCGTCCGGAAGGTGCACCTGGTCAGCGACAGCACGGGGTCTGGGGTCGCCGAGCTGGCCGTGGACGTGGTCGACGCCGTCGACGAGCGCACCGGGACTGCGCGGTCGTGGTCGGAGTGGGAGGTCGAAATCGTCGACGGCGCGGTTCCCGAGGAGCGCCAGGAGCAGATCTTCGCCGCGATCGAGGCCGTGGTCTTCGCGGCCGGCGGGCAGCCGTCCACCTCCCGGGCGAAGATCGCCCGTGCGCTCGGCGAGGAGGACGACGACGCCCCGGCGGAGTCCGGCCGGACGCAGGAGAACGTGGACCAGAAGCGGCAGGCTGAGAAGGCCAAGAAGGACAAGGGGAAGAAGGGGAAGAAGGCGGGGAAGAAGGAGAAGACTGCGGGCGAGGTGGCCGGGCCGGGCGTGCTGCGCGCGGTGCTGAGGGAACTCGGGGAGCAGTTGGTGCTCTGGGACTTCAAGGTCCGCCTCGACGTGCCGGACGCGGTGCACCAGATGCGCGTGACGTCCCGCTCCCTGCGCAGCGTGCTCAGGGCGGCCAGGCCGTTCTTCGACGGGGACGCGGCGGAGGAGCTGGACGCCAGGCTCCGGGAGCTCGCCCGGACGCTGTCCGCGGCGCGGGACGCGGAGGTCACCGCAGAGCTTCTCGCCGGACGGGTCGAGGCACTCGACGGCCGGGTGGAACCCGCCGCGGCGGAGAGCCTGCGGCGGCGCGCCGAGGAGGAGGCGCGGACGGCGGCCGCGAAGGTGCGCCGGCACGTGACGGGCCAGGAGCACCTGCGGCTCCTCGCGGACGTCCAGGACGTCGCGGCCGCCCCGCCCCTCACCGAGGAGTGTGCCCGGCTCTCGGGGCGCGAGATCTCCGACGCGCTGGTGCACCGGGCCCTGCGGAAGGTGGTGCGCGTGGCGGAGCGCGGCGTCGAGGCGGGGCCGGCCGGCGGGACGGACGCGGAGCAGCGGCTGGAGCACCTGCACGAGGTTCGCAAGGCGGTCAAGCGCGTGCGCTACGTCGACGCCGTCCTCGGCCGGACCGGACTGCGACCGGGCAAGCAACTGCGGCGCGCGGCCCGTGACGCGGAGGACTACCAGGACGAGCTGGGCCGGATCATGGACGCCGCGGTCGTCGAGCGGTGGCTCGCGGGCACGGCGGCCGCCCTCGCGCGCTCGGGTGATGATCGCTACGCCGTGGGTGCGCTGCACGGTGCCGAGGTCGTCCGGCTGCGCGCCGGGACCGACGGCGGAATGGACGTGGTCGGGGTGCTCCTCTCCCAGCTGCGGGAGGACCTCGCCTGACGGGCGCCCCGGGACACGAGATGAGGGAGCCTTCTTCCGTCCAGATGGTGAGACGATCGGCAGGACCGCCTGGTAACAATTAGCTAGACTATCTAGCGGTTAGACGCATCGAGCCGGGGGGCTCGATGTCGGACTGAGGGGCGCCTCCGGGGGGAAGCGCCCACGTGCAGCCCGTTCCCGTCCAGCCACGCACCCATGGTGCGACGGAGGCGTCCCTGCCCGGGAGAAGGCGGGGCGCCTTCGTCATGGCGTCAGAGTTTGCTTCGCGTGCTCAATGAGCTCGCCCATCATGTCCACCACGACCTGACGCTGCAGCATGGGCAGCGGCGCAGTGCTCTCCGCCATCGCCGTCTGCAACAGGTTGTAGAAACGGCAGATTTCGTGGAGCCGCTCCGGAGTCATCATGCAGGAGAGACTAACCGTCCCGTCCGCCTCGCGGCAGAGGGCGCATGCATCGTCTGCTGCCTCGGGCACCACTCCGCCGTTCCCGACGCCGACGTGCTGCATCATGCGCCCCGGCGCAGCGCCCCGCCGTCTTCAGGTGCGGGCGCTTTCGTCGTGGAGATCAGGCAGGCGCCGATCGCCAGCGGAGCTGCCCCTGGCACGGACCGGTCGAGCTGAGCGGCCACCGTGTCAGGGTGCGCCGTGAGAGCGACGGCCATGACGAGGACGGTCGCCCGTCGGCGCGCCGTTCCCGGCTCGCACCGCCACCCTGGCGGTCCGGAGCTGACGGAGGAGATCGCTCCCGCAATCCGTCGGGCCTCCGCGCCCGGCATGCCCCCCGGTGCCGGGACCCGCCGCTCGCACGACCGCAGGGAACCCGACGGGTGGGCCCGGATCCCCACGGACCTCCGGACGTTCGTCGTCGACGGCGACGTACTCATGACGGAGGACGAGCCGCGGCCGGAACTGTGGCGGCAGTACGCCGACGGTGGGTGCTCGGTGTCCTCATCCTCGCAGGCCGGGTGCGGCCGGTCGTCAGGGAGGTTTCTGCACGGGTCGACACCTGTGACTGCCACCGAGAGCCTCGGTGGCCGCTGCGGCGCGGGTGAAGCATGCACAGGCCACGGGCGGCCGCTCGGCGTGCGCTGGAGGCTGTCGTGCGTGAGCGTGCCGGGGACGTCGGGCAGGACGCCACCGGGCCACCACGGCCGAGCGGTTGACCGCTGGCTGGACGCGGGAGCTGGAGCAGTCCAGGCTGCGGGCTCGAACCGTGGCGGAGTGCCGGGCGCTGGTGGACGGGGCGGTGGTCCCAGCGGCGGATGGCCCGGCCCTGCACGAGGTCGCCGTGGGTCGGGGGACCGCGCGGCAGTCAGTGCCCGAGACGGATGCTGGGCACCGCACGGGCAGCCCCCCGGTTCGTGGTCGCGGTGCTGTTGCGGCGGCTGGTGAGCGTGCAGGAGGGTCTGCGGGGCTCGCCGCGACCGCAAGCGGGGACACAGCGGGGTCTTGACCCGTTCAGGCCGGAGGAGCAAAGGGCCCTCACCCGGCGTCATGCCTGATGAGGGCCCTTTCTCGGGGTGGAGCTAAGGGGAATCGAACCCCTGACCTTTTCATTGCGAACGAAACGCTCTACCAACTGAGCTATAGCCCCGGGCAACCGTTCCATCCTATACATCCCGCGCCGGTTTCGCACCTCGGGCACCCGGCGCGTCCGGGGCCGTTCCCGCCGGTGGTCGGGGAGCGGGACCGGCAGTGGGTAGATTGGCCGCCATGGACGACACGCCCGGACCTCAGGACCCCGCAGCCGACACGGCCGGCGAGGCGGCCGAACTGGCCGTCGCCTTCGTCCCCGGCGTCATGCCCGGCAAGTGGTTCTTCCGTTGGCGGGACCGCAACCCGGGCCGCGTCCTCGCCGAACGCCCGCTCGAGACGGATGCCTGGCAGGAGGAGTTGGGGGAGGGACGCGCCCACGCCTGCTTCGTGCGGCTGGCCGCCCACCCGCGCCCCGGCGTCGACGACCTCGCGTCACTGCGCGAGCGGTACCGGGCGGTGGAGCTCTACGCGGAGCAGCAGGTCGTGGTGCTGCCCCGGGACCACGAGCTGACCCTGCTCGACGAGGTCCCGGTCGCGGAGCTCGTGCACGAGGTGCTGCTGCAGGATCCCGTGACCCTGCCCGAACGGCACCGGCTGCGCTCCCCGGAGGCGGTCGCCGCGGACGCCCCGCTGCCTCCGATGCGCCACGCCCGGGACGCCGTCGAGCTCGTCGCCGCAGGGCTGGGGCTGGTGGTCGTGCCCATGTCGCTCGCGCGCCTGCACCACCGCAAGGACCTCGTCCACCGGGTGGTGCCCGATGCCGCCACGGTCCCCGTGGCGCTGGTGTGGCCGCAGGACCTTCCGGAGGAACAGGAGGAGCTCGTGCAGGACTTCGTGGGCGTCGTCCGCGGCAGGGGGCTCAACAGCTCCCGCGGCGGGGCCGCACCGGCGTCCCCGGCCGCGGAGGACGGGCCGGCGTCCGGGGCGGGTCCGGCACAGGCGCCGTCGTCGCGCCGTGGGGGGCAGCCCCCGCGGGGGGCGCGGCGGGCCGGCGCGCCCCGGGGCGGTCGCGGCGGGCCCAAGGGGGGTCGCCGGTCCGGCAGTCGCGGTCGGCGCTGAGGGCGCCGGCGGCCTACGGCTGCTCACCGGTCCGCTGCTGCTCGACGGCCACCGTGTAGGACCACAGCTCCGAGGCCGTGCCCACGGGACGGGGGCGCTCGCCCTCCCCGGCGGTGGAGCCGCCGCCGTGGGCCCGGGCGAAGTCCTGCGAGGACCGCCAGGCGTCGTAGGACTCCTCGTCGGCCCACCGGGTGAGCACGAGCCACTGCGTGCGCCCGTCCGTGGGCTGCAGCAGCTCGAACCCCTCGAAGCCCGCGACCCCGGCCATGGAGCCGCTGTGGGCGGCGAAGCGCTGGCCCAGCTCGTCGCCCGCGTCGGCGGGGACGGTGATGGCGTTGATCTTGACGATGCTCATGCGTCCGATCCTGGCACATCACGCCGGACGGCCCTGACCTGGCCCGTCTCCGGCGGACCGGGCGCGGCGGGCCCGGCGTCGGCCTGCCGGACCACGGTCTGGTTCAGCAGGGGCACGTGCAGGCCCTCGCGGTCGAGCATCTTCTTGATCCGCAGCCGCAGCGCCCGGGCCACGTCCCACTGCTTGAGGGGGACGGTGCGGACCGCCACGCGCACGGTGACGGACTCGCCGGTCACGGCCTCGACGCCCCAGACCTCCGGGTCCTCGGTGATGAACTCGCCGACCTTCGGGTCGTCCCGCAGCAGAGCCGCCTCGTGCAGGATCAGCTCCGTCACCAGCTCGATGTTCGTGTCGTAGGGCACCGGCAGGTCCAGCACGCAGCGGGCCCAGCCCTGGGACTGGTTGCCCACCCGCAGGATCTCCCCGTTGCGCACGTGCCACAGGGTGCCGTTGACGTCCCGGACCTGCGTCACGCGCAGTCCCACGGACTCCACGGTCCCGGTCGCCTCGCCGAGGTCGACGACGTCCCCGATGCCGAGCTGGTCCTCCGCGACCATGAAGATCCCGGACAGGTAGTCCTTCACGAGGGACTGCGCCCCGAAGCTGAGGGCCACGCCGGCGATGCCGGCGGACGCCAGGACGGGGCCGATGTCGTAGTCGAGCTCCGAGATGACCATCACCACGGCGACGGCCCAGATCACGACCGTCGTCACGGACGACAGGACCGATCCGATGGTGTGGGCGCGCTGGGACTGCCTCGCGCCGGCCAGGCCGGCGTCCTCGACCCAGCGCGGCCTGCCCCGCTCCATCCGGCGCACGATCCGCGACCGGCTGCCTTTCGCGATTCCTCCCGTGACCCGGCGGATCAGCAGCCGCACCACGGCGGACAGGATCGAGGCGCCCAGCACCACCAGCAGGATCCGCAGGGGCTTGTCGAGCCAGAACTCCCACATCGGGTCCAGGGCCGGCACGGGGGAGGACAGGGGGAGGAGGACGGGGAGGAGCATGGGGGAAGCGTAGCGAACGACGTCCGCGGCCCGGCAGCCGTCCAGCCGTCCCGGAGGCGCGTCGGGCACAATGGGGGTCGCACCCGCCGGGCCGCCGCCCCCGCCCACCACCGAGGACCCATGACTGCAGCCAGCCCCGCACTGCCCGCCGCCCCCGACCCGAGCGCGACCCCGGGCGCGGCCGTCCTCGCCGCCCAGGACACCGGGGCCCAGGCGGCCGGTGCCGAGACGCTGGGCGGGATCGCCGACTGGGCCGTCGACGTCATGGAGGCCATCGGCGCTCCGGGCGCCGGACTGCTCGTCGCGCTCGAGAACCTCTTCCCCCCGCTGCCGTCCGAGGTGATCCTCCCGCTGGCCGGTTTCACCGCGAGCCAGGGCAGCTTCTCGCTGGGCGCAGTGATCTTCTGGGCGACCCTGGGCTCGGCGGTCGGCGCCGTGGCCCTTTACTGGATCGGTGCCGCGCTCGGCCGCCGCCGGCTGCGGGAGATCGTGGACCGGATGCCGCTCGTCGACCTGCACGACCTGGACCGCACCGAGGCGTGGTTCGAGCGGCACGGGAGGGCCGCGGTCTTCTTCGGGCGCATGATCCCCGTCTTCCGATCGCTGATCTCGGTCCCCGCAGGCATCGAGCGGATGTCCTTCGGCGCGTTCGTCCTGCTCACCACGGCGGGCTCCCTCATCTGGAACACCATCTTCGTGCTCGCCGGGTACTACCTCGGCGAGAACTGGCACGTCGCCGAGCGGTACGCCGGGATCTTCTCCCGGATCGTGGTCGTCACCGTGGTGGTCCTCGTCGCGTGGTGGGTGCTCCGGCGGGTGCTGCGCAGCCGCCGGGGCCTGTCCGACGCCGCTCGCCGCGACCGCGGTCAGCTGTGACCGCGGCGGTCACCACCACCGTTCGAGCCGGAACACGGTGTAGAGCACCACGCCCGTCAGGAGCGTCAGTACCAGCGCCATGGGATGGCTCCACGCCCACGACAGCTCCGGCATGAAGCGGAAGTTCATCCCGTACACGGAGCCGACGATCGAGGGTGCGAACAGGATCGCCGCCCAGGAGGAGATCCGCTTCATCTGCTCGTTCTGCTCGATCGCGGCCTCGTTCTGCCGCGCGGCGAGCTCCTCGAGGAACCGGCGCAGCTCCATCTCCAGCGGCGCGACCGCCCGGTGGAACGCGCTGACCTCCCGGGTGAGCTGACAGATGCGCCGCGAGACGACGCCGTCCCCGGACCCCGAGAACAGGGCGTCCGAGCTCTTGTCGATGTCGTGCTCGAGCCCGTCGACCACGGGGTGATGGTCGTCCACGGTCTGGTCGAGCACCGCGTACAGCACCGCCTCCGCGCCGGTCCCCAGCAGCACGGGCTGCGACTCCGCCCGCGATCGGACCCGTCCGACGCGCCCGTGCTCGGACTGCCGGACGGTGATCACGAAGCCGGGTTCCGTGACGTTGTGGATCTCCCCGGAGGCGACCGTCCCGGTGGCGTCCTGGTGGACGGCGTGGTGGACGATGCTCCTGCGTCCATCGTCCCCGGGTGCCCGGGAGCGACCCGGGCGACGGGCTCGAGGCCGGTCGTGGCGGCACGGCGGACCCCCGGGCGGCACCGCGGCCGCCCGGAGCGGGGCGCCGATCCGCCGGGCCGCCCGCCGGGGGCTGTCGGCGCCCCTCCCCGGGCGTTCCTAGAATGGGGGCATGAGTTTCCCCATGGACACCCGGGTGGGTGCCTACGCCGTGATCGTCCAGGACGGGGCGGTGCTGCTGAGCCACTGGAATCCCCGCCACCCCACGCTGCAGGGGGCGTGGAGCCTGCCCGGTGGAGGCATGGAGATCGGGGAGCAGCCCGCGCAGACCGCGCTCCGGGAGGTCCACGAGGAGACCGGATTCACCGTGGAGCTCGACGAGCTGCTGGGCGTGCACAGCCGCCACATGGACGCCGGCGAACGGCTGGACGGCCGCGACCGGCCCTTCCACGCCCTGCGCGTGATCTACCGCGCCCACATCACCGGCGGGACGCTCACGTCGGAGCAGGACGGCTCGTCCGACGAGGCCCGCTGGTTCCCCCTGGCGGCGCTGCCGCAGCTGCCGCTGGTCGGCCTCGTGCCCGTGGGCCTCGCACTGGCCGGGCTCGTCGCCGCGGGGCCCTCGGACCCCGACTCCGCGGGCCCTGCGGCAAGGGGGAAGGGCCGGTGAGCTGCCGTCGCACCACCGCGGGCCTGCTCGCCGTCGCCGTGCTCACCGGGTGCGGCGGCGAGGCTCCGGAGCAGCCCCCGGTCACCGTGACGGCCCCCGCCGCGGAACCGGTGCGGATCGCCGCGGGGCCCACCGGGCAGACCGCCGTGCTCGCCCACGTCTACGCCGGGCGGCTCCAGGAGGCGGGCTTCGACGCGAGCGTGGTCGACGCCGGGACCAACCGCGCCGACTACCTCGGGGCCCTCGAGCGGGGGGACGTGGAGGTCGCCGCCGACTACTCCGGCAATCTCTATCTGCACCTGCGCGGCCGGGCCCCCGTGGGCCCCGCCACCGCGGCGCCCACGGACGGCGCGACTCCCACCCCAACGCCGTCCCCGGACGCCGAGGACGGCGGGCTCGCCGAGGACCTCTCCGAGCTGCTGGGGCTGGGGGAGGAGCGAGCGGACGACGACGACGTGCTGGCGGGGGTGCAGGACGTGCTGCCCGAGGGACTGCGGACCCTCGAGCCGGCGCCGGCGGAGAACACGGTGGCGCTCGTCGTGACCCGTCCGACCGCCGTCGAGCACGGGCTCAGCGACCTGGAGGACCTGGGCCCGGTGTGCGGCGGCCTGGCCCTGGGCACGGACCTCGACTTCGCGGGCCGCTCCTACGGGCCGGAGGGACTGGAGGAGGCCTACGAGTGCGTGCCCAGCAGGTTCGTGCCGTTCGGCGCCCAGGACGACCTCGTGGACGCCCTGCTCGAGGACCGGGTGCAGGCCGCGGTCCTGTTCACGGCCTTGCCCGCCATCGAGGACAACGCCCTCGTGGTCCTGGCCGACCCGCTCAACAACTTCGTCCCGCAGCGCGTGGTCCCCGTGGCCGCGCAGGATCTGCCGGACGCGGCCGCGGACGTCGTCGACGCGGTCTCCGCGCAGATCGGCACCGACGACCTGGTGCTGATGACCCGGATGACCTCGGCCCGCGACCCGTACACGCCCGAGGAGGCCGCGCGGTACTGGCTCGAGGGCGGCGACGACACCTGAGCGGCGCACTGAGGGTGCCCCGGACCGCGTACGGCCCGGGGGTAGGGTGTACCGCATGTCAGTGGTGAAGCAGTCCGACAAGCTCAAGAACGTCCTCTACGACATCCGCGGTCCTGTGCTGGAGCAGGCGGAGCACATGGAGGCGGAGGGTCACCGGATCCTCAAGCTCAACATCGGCAACCCCGCGCCGTTCGGCTTCGAGGCACCCGACGCGATCCTCGTGGACATGATCAAGAACCTGCCCAACGCGCAGGGCTACTCGGACTCCCGCGGCATCTACTCGGCGCGCACCGCCGTGGTGCAGTACTACCAGACGCGCGGGATCATGAACCTCGACACCGACGATGTGTACCTCGGCAACGGCGTCTCCGAGCTCATCACCATGACGCTGCAGGCGCTGTGCAACCCGGGCGACGAGATCCTCATCCCGTCCCCGGACTACCCGCTGTGGACCGCCTCCGTGGCCCTGTCCGGCGGCACCCCCGTGCACTACCGGTGCGAGGAGGACAACGACTGGAACCCGGACCTGGAGGACCTCGCGGCGAAGATCACCCCCAACACCAAGGGCATCGTGATCATCAACCCGAACAACCCCACCGGCGCGGTGTACTCCCGCGAGGTCCTGCAGACCATCGTGGACCTCGCCGCGGAGCACGAGCTGATCCTGTTCTCGGACGAGATCTACGAGAAGATCACCTACGACGCCGCGGAGATGGTCAACGCCGCGACCCTCACCGGCGAGGACGTGCTCTGCCTGACCTTCTCCGGACTCTCCAAGGCCTACCGGGTGGCCGGGTACCGCGCCGGGTGGCTCGCGATCACCGGGCCCAACTGGAAGGCCGAGAGCTTCATCGAGGGCATCAAGCTGCTCGCCAACATGCGCATGTGCGCCAACGTCCCCGCCCAGCACGCGATCCAGACCGCACTGGGCGGCTACCAGTCGATCAACGACCTCATCCTCCCGGGCGGGCGGCTCAAGGCCCAGCGTGACCTCGCCCACCGGCGGCTCAACGAGATCGACGGCGTGTCCTGCCGGCAGGCCGACGGCGCTCTGTACCTGTTCCCCAAGCTCGACGTGGAGAAGTTCAACATCGTCGACGACGAGAAGTTCGCTCTCGACCTGCTCAAGGAGCAGAAAATCCTCGTCAGCCACGGCCGGGCGTTCAACTGGCCGGAGCCCGACCACTTCCGGCTCGTCACCCTGCCGTCCGTGGAGATGCTGGCCACGGCGCTGGACCGGATCGAGGAGTTCCTCGGCAACTACCGCCAGTGAACGGCGGGCCGCGCACCGCGGCCCGCCCCGCACCCCCAGGAGGTCCCGCATGAGCACAGCCGACCAGAGCCCCGGCACGGGGTTCGAGCAGGACGTGCGGCCCCTGCTGCGCGCCCGTCCGGGGCTGTCCCTGGACGCCGTGGACACCGGCTCCACCCCGGGGTTCACGGGGAACAAGAAGCTCGGCACCGCGCTGCGCGTCTCCCGGGACGCCGAGCTGTCCGAGCTGCAGCGCCAGATCTACGCCAACGCCACGGTGGGCGCCCGGCACCGGGTGCTCCTCGTGCTGCAGGGCATGGACACCTCCGGGAAGGGCGGCGTCATCCAGCATGTCCTGGGCGGGCTGAGCCCGCACGGCGTGCACACCCACGGCTTCGGCCGGCCCACCGAGGAGGAGGCCGCCCAGCACTTCCTCCAGCGGGTGCGGCGCCAGCTGCCCCGTCCCGGCGTGATCGGCGCGTTCGACCGGTCCCACTACGAGGACGTGCTCGTGCCCGTGGTGCACGACGTGCTCGACGACAGGCAGCTCGAGCGGCGATACACCGAGATCCGGCACTTCGAGCAGGAGCTCGCCGACGACGGGGTGGTCGTCGTCAAGGTGTTTTTGCACCTGGGCCTCGACGAGCAGCGCGAGAACCTCCTCGCCCGCATCGGCGACCGGACGAAGCAGTGGAAGTTCGACCCCGCGGACCTCGAGGCCCGCAGCCGGTGGGACACCTACATGGCCGCCTACGAACGGGCCATCGACGCCACCGACGCCGCCCACGCGCCCTGGTACGTGGTGCCCACCGACCGGAAGTGGTACGCCCGGGCCGTGGTCCAGGACCTGCTGATCTCCGCGCTCAGCGGTCTGCGGCTCGACTGGCCGGACCCCGGCTACGACGTCGAGGACGCGCGCCGGCGCCTCGCCGAGCTCTGACCCCGCGGCGGTGAGGGCTCAGCCGCGCCCGGCGCCCTCGTCACCGCTGACGCCCTCGCCGTCGGTGTCCGCGCGCCGGCTCCGGGCCGCGTCGAGCCGCTCGCGGGCGCCGTCGAGCCACTGCTCGCACCGGGTGGCCAGCGCCTCACCGCGCTCCCAGAGCGCGAGGGACTCCTCGAGGGACGTGCCCCCGGCCTCGAGCCGGGAGACGACCTGCACGAGCTCCTCGCGGGCCTGCTCGTAGCCCAGGCCGGCGATGTCGGACAGGTCGGGTGCTGCGGGGTGGTCGGTGCTCGCCATGGGTGGCGCCTCTCGCTCGGAAGGGTCGGGGACGGTCGGGGTGTCGGTGCCGCGGGGGATCAGGGGGAGCCCGGGCGCTCGCCCGGGCGCCGGGCGGACACGGTCTCGGTGCGCACGCCGAGCTCGCCCGCTGCCAGGCGCACCCCCAGCAGGTCCCCGGCGCGCACGGCGGTTGCGTCGGTGACCACAGCGCCGGAGGCGTCCAGGACCACGGCGTAGCCGCGCTGCAGGGTCTCCTCGGGCGACAGCGCCCGCACCCGGGCGCGCAGGTGCCGCACGGCGTCGAGCTCCCGCAGCGTGCGGGAGTCCACCGCGGACAGCGCCCGGGTGCGCCACCGGTCCACGTCCTCCTCCCGGAGCAGGATCATGTCCTCCGGCTGGGCCAGGGCGGGCCGGGAGCGCACGGCGGCGAGACCGGAGGTCTCCCGGTCCAGGAAGCCCCGCACGGCGCGGTCCAGGCCCGCCCGCGCCCGGGCCACCCCGGCGCGCTCCTCGACGACGTCGGGGACGATCCGCTTGCCGGCGTCCGTGGGCGTCGAGGCCCGCAGATCGGCCACCCGGTCGAGCAGCGGCTGGTCGTTCTCGTGCCCGATGGCACTGACCACCGGGGTCCCGGCGGCCGCCACGGCGCGGACCAGGGACTCGTCGCTGAAGGCGAGCAGGTCCTCGAAGGATCCGCCGCCGCGGGCGATCACGATGACGTCCACCTCCGGCATGCCGTCGAGCTCGCGCAGCGCCTGCGTCACGGCGCGCACCGCCCCGGCGCCCTGCACGGCGACCTCCCGCACCTCGAAGTCCACGGCCGGCCAGCGCAGGGACGCGTTGCGAATGACGTCCTTCTCGGCGTCGGAGTTGCGCCCCGTGACGAGGCCGACGCGACGGGGCAGCAGCGGCAGCGGCTTCTTCCGGGCGTCGTCGAAGAGCCCCTCCTCGGCGAGCACCCGCCGCAGGCGCTCGAGCCGCTCCAGCAGGTCCCCCAGCCCCACCGGGCGGATGCCGCGGCCCAGCATCGACAACCGGCCGGTCTTGGCCCAGAAGTCCGGCTTGAGCTGTGCGACCACCCGCATGCCCTTCTCCAGCGGGCGGTCCAGGTGGGCGGTCTCGTTGGCGAACAGCGTCACGGGCACGGAGATCTCGGCGTCGACGTCCCGCAGGGTCACGTAGGTGACGCGGGCGCGCCGGTTGAGCTCGATGATCTGCCCCTCCACCCACGTGGGCGCGCAGCGGGCGATGTAGGCGTGCAGGTTCTCGGAGAGCATCCGCAGCGGCCACGGGTTCTCCGGGGTGGTCCGGTCCGCCCGGGACGGCAGCTCCCGTTCGCCGCCCGCCGGCGCGTCCTGCTGCGGCTCCAGATACGTCATGACTCATGCTTACCACCCGACGGGGACAGCCGTGCACGCTCCTCGTCGTGCGTACAGTGGTTCCGTGAGCCCCTCAGCACCCCCCGCCTCCGGACCCCGTTCCCGACGACGCGCCGCGACGGTCCTGCGCACCGGCCTCGGCACCGTCCTCGGCCTGGCCGCCGCGTCTCTCGTGGCCCTGCTCGTGCCCCTGCACTGGGCCCAGGACACCGTGGTCTCCCGCGACGGGTTCACCCGGGTGGTGGGCACCCTCGCCGAGGACCGGCCGTTCCAGGAAGAGCTGGCCCGCACCGCCGTGGAGCAGATGGCCGACCGGATCGTGGGGGAGCGGGCCACCGGCGTCGGGTTCCTCGACCGGATCCTCGAGGACGCCGTCCGCCGGGCCGCCGACGTCGCCGCAGACCTCACCTCGGATCCCGCCTACCAGCGCGCGTGGACGGAGTCGCTCGCCCGCACGCACGAGGCCAACGTCCCCGTGGACGGCGGGGTGGATGAGGCGCCGAAGAACCTCGTGCTGGACATCGGCCCGGTCCTCCAGGAGGTCGACGCGGCCGTGCAGCGGGCCGTGGGCGTGGACGTCGGCCTGACGGACCGGGAGAGCCGGATCACCGTCCCGGGGTCGAACACCGGGCGCCTGATCGAGGCGGGGACCCGGCTCACCGACATGGCCGTCCCGCTCACGTGGGCCGCCGCGGTGCTCGCGGTGCTCGCGCTGCTGGTGACGCGGCACCGCTTCGCCACGCTCGCCGTGCTGGGACTGGGCACACTCGCCGGGCTGGGCGTCGTGTGGCTGCTCGTGGAGCAGGGCGTGCAGCGGGCCTCCGGAATGCTCGGCGCCGACCCGGTGGTCCGGCTCGCCGCCGACCGGGTCGTCGTCCTGCTCACCGGCTCCCTCGGCGAGCAGATGGCCACGGCCGCCTGGGCGGCCGGGATCACGGGCGTCGTGGGCCTCGTGGGGGCCATCCTGGTGTCGGGCGGATCACGGCGCGGGCCCCGCCCCACCGCGTAGCATGGAGGCCATGCCGACCACCGTTGCGCTCTCCATGCCCACCGTCCCCCGTTCCCGGCGCTCGCCGGAGGACGTGGCCGCCGCCGCTCCCGTGGCCGGACCGAAAAAGGTCCTGCTCGCGTCCCCCCGCGGCTATTGCGCCGGTGTGGACCGCGCGGTCGTCGCCGTGGAGAAGGCGCTCGAGCACTACGGCGCCCCGGTGTACGTGCGCAAGGAGATCGTGCACAACAGGTTCGTGGTGAGCACCCTCGAGGAGCAGGGCGCCGTGTTCGTCGAGGAGACCGACGAGGTCCCCGAGGGGTCCCTGCTGATCTTCTCCGCCCACGGCGTCTCCCCGGCCGTGGTCGAGTCCGCGAAGTCCCGCGACCTGCACACCATCGACGCCACGTGCCCGCTGGTCACCAAGGTGCACCGCGAGGCCGTGCGCTTCGCGAAGAGCGACTACGACATCCTGCTGATCGGCCACGACGGCCACGAGGAGGTCGAGGGCACCTCCGGCGAGGCGCCGGAGCACATCCAGGTGGTGAACAGCCCCGACGAGGTCGGCCAGGTCGTGGTCCGCGACCCGGACAAGGTCGTGTGGCTGTCCCAAACCACCCTCAGCGTGGACGAGACCCTGGAGACCGTGCAAAAGCTGCGCGAGCGCTTCCCCTCGCTGCAGGACCCGCCCAGCGACGACATCTGCTACGCGACCTCCAACCGGCAGACCGCGATCAAGAAGATCGCCCCGGACGCGGACCTCGTGATCGTCGTGGGCTCGGCGAACTCCTCGAACTCCGTGCGGCTCAAGGAGGTCGCCCTCGAGTACGGCGCGCGCCGCGCCGAGCGCGTGGACTTCGCGAACCAGGTCGACGAGGCCTGGTTCGAGGGCGTCGCCACCGTGGGCGTCACCAGCGGCGCCTCCGTGCCGGAGGTCCTCGTCAAGGACGTGCTGCGCCTGCTCGCGGACTACGGCTACGGCGAGGTCGAGGAGGTCGTCACCGCCGAGGAGGACGTGCTGTTCTCCCTGCCCAAGGAGCTGCGCGCCCGGCTCACCGCGGCCGGGGACACCTCCCACCGGCTCGGCGGCCGCGGGGCCCGCCCCACCCGCTGAGCCACAGGACCAGCCCCACCTGCTGAGCCGCGGGCAATCCTCCTCGTTCAGCCCGCCGCGCGCTCGTCGAGCTGTTCGGCCGCTCCGCCGCCCGAGCGGGTGCGGCCCGGGCGCTCCACCGACTGCGGCAGCTGCGCCGTGGCGGTGAACTCCGGGGCCGTGAGCGGCCGCGGTGCCACCACGAGCGGGTGCGTGGTGAGGCGATCGTCCTCCGCGAGCGTGGGGTCGAGGTCGTTGATCCGCCGGGCCGTGGGGAACACCCGGGTCTCCACGGAGCCCGTCAGCCGGTTGTAGGTCTCGACCGACTTCTGCAGCGACCGGCCCATGTCGTCGAGGTGCTTGCCGACCGTGCCCAGCCGCTCGTAGAGCTGGCGGGAGAGGTCGAAGAGCTCCTTGGCGTTCTCCGTGAGCCCGTTCTGCCGCCACGTGAAGGCCACGGCCTTGAGCGAGGCGAGCAGCGAGACCGGGGACACGAGTGCCACGTTGCGGCTCGCGGCGTGGTCCAGCAGGGTCGGGTCCGCGTCCAGGGCCGCGGACAGCGCCGACTCGGCGGGCAGGAAGCACAGCACCAGTTCGGGGGAGGCGTCCCGCGCCTCCCAGTACTTCTTCGAGGCCAGCGCGTCCACGTGCCCGCGCACGGCCTTCGCGTGGCCGGCCAGCTGCGCCCGGCGCCCGGCGTCGTCCTCGGCGTCCTGGGCGCGCAGGTACGCGGTCATGGGCGCCTTGGCGTCCAGGACGATGTCGCGGTCCCCCGGCAGGTGCACGACCATGTCGGGGCGGACGGCGCTGCGCTCGCCGTCCGCGGTGGTGCCGTTGGAGGCGACCTGCTCCCGGAAGTCGACGTGCGCGGTCATCCCCGCCGCCTCGACCACCCGGCGCAGCTGCACCTCACCCCACGTGCCCCGCGCGGAGCCCGAGCGCAGCGCGGAGGACAGGGACGTGGTCGCCGTGCGCAGGTGGTCGCCCACCTCGCGGGTGTGGGCGAGGGCCTGGGCGATGCCCCCGTACTGCTCGGCCCGGTCCCGCTCGAGCGCCGTCACGTGCTCCTCGACCGAGCGCAGCTGGTGGGCCACCGGCGCCAGGGCCCGCAGGACGTTGTTGTCCTGCACGGAGCGGGCGTCGGCGTCCCGCAGCCGGTCCTCGAGCTGGGCGCGCGCCTCCACGGCCGCCGCCCGCTCGGAGGCCAGGTCCACGAGCCGGTCCTGGACGGCGGCGAGCTCGGCCTGCAGCCCGGCCCGCTCCTCCCCGGCCGCCCGCGCGTCCCGGGCGGAACGGGCCCGCGCCACGGCGGCACCCAGGAGGGCGCCCACGAGGAGGGCGAGCAGGACGAGGGCGACGACGAGGCTCACAGTCATGCCCAGCAGTGTGGCACGCCACCCGGACACCGCACGGCAGCGGCGCTCACGCCGGCTCCTTCGGCCGCCCTGCCCGCCGCGTCATCACCGCCGCACCGTGGTCCGGCGCACGGCCAGCAGCACCACGGCTGCGAAGACCACGGTCCAGAACCCGGTGTTGAGCAGCAGCGCCCAGAGGGGGTCGGACTCCACGGGCGGTCCGCTGGTGGCCACGACGTCACCCTCCACGAGCGGATACCGGGCCAGCCCGGCCAGGCCGTAGAGCGGGGTGAACCGCGCGATGTCGAGCATCACCCCGGTGAGCGGGACGAAGAGGTTGCCGAAGAAGCTGAGCACCACGAGCATCCCGGAGGCCGCCCCCACCGCGGACTCGGAGCGGAACAGCAGCCCGGCCGCCAGGCCGTAGAGGGCGAACACCGAGGAGCCGGCCACGACGATCGCCGCGGTGGCGGGCCAGCGCCAGCCGCCCAGCTCGGCACCGGTCAGGGCGCCCACGGCGTAGACCACGAGGACGGGCAGGACGGCCATGGCCAGGGCCACGGCCACCTTCGCGAGCACGTACCCGTGCCGCGGCGCCGGGGTGAGCCCGATCTGGCGGCCCCAGCCGCGGGCCTGCTCCACGGCGGCGGAGCCGGCGATCGAGGTGGTTGCGGTGACGGCGCCGTACACCGCCATGGAGATCATGTTGTACCCACCGGCGTTGCCGTGGCCCACCGGCAGGTCGGAGAAGTCCCCCAGCGCCGTGAACATCACGTACAGCACGGCGGGCAGGACCACGACGAAGAAGGTGTTCTCGACCATGCGCACGTTGCGGCGCAGGTCGTGGGCGGCATAGGCGATGCTCATGGTGCTGGTCCTCCAGGGGCCGGAACGGGGGTCGCGGGATCGGTCAGTCGGCGGTGAGGCCCAGGAAGGCCTCCTCGAGCCCGGCGTGGGTGATCTCCAGCTCGCTCGCGCCCGGGGTCGTGAGCAGGTGCCGGGCGATGGCGTCCGTGTCGGGACCCGTGAGCCGCCGGCGCCCGCCGACGGGCTCCAGCGGGGTCGACCCCGGGACGACGACGGGCTCGGGCCCCTTCCAGCGGAAGCTGACCACCCGGTGGCCGGCCAGGGCCTGGACCTCGGCGGTGGCGGCGTCCGCGACCACCCGCCCGCCCTTGAGCACCACGGTGCGCGCGGCGAACTCCTCGGCCTCGTCGAGGTAGTGGGTCGCGAACACGACCGTCCGGCCGCGCTCCGCCTCGGCGTGCATCGCGGCCCAGAACTCCCGCCGGGCGCTGACGTCCATCCCCGCGGTCGGCTCGTCGAGGACCAGCAGGTCCGGCTCGGGCAGCAGGGCCAGCGCGAAGCGCAGCCGCTGCTGCTCGCCGCCCGAGCACTTGGAGACCTTCCGCCGCGCGAACCCGGCGGCCCCCGCCCGGCCCAGGGCCTCGTCCACGGGGAGGGGGCTCCGGTGCAGGGTGGCGACCATGGCGACCGTCTCCCGCACGGACAGGTCGTCGAGCAGCCCTCCGGTCTGCAGGACCGCGCCGATCCGCCCGGCGCGCACGCTCTCGCGCGGTGCGGCGCCCAGGGTGCGCACGGTGCCGTCGTCGGGGTCGGTGAACCCCAGCACCATGTCGAGGAGGGTGGTCTTCCCGGCGCCGTTGGGCCCGAGCAGCGCGACGACCTCGCCGCGCTCGACGCGCAGGCTCACGCCGTCCACGGCCTGGACGCGCCGCTCGCCGCGCCCGAAGCCCTTCCGGACACCGGAGACGTCGACGGCCGGGGAGGCGGCGGCGCTCGCGGACGGCGCGGTGCTGGAGGCCGGGGAGGATCTCATGCTCCGACTCTGCTCCACGGCGCGCCGTACCGGAAGCCCCGGTGCCGCGACACGCCCATGGCATCGGTCACGCGACCCGGAACCGGCGGGGGCGTGCCGGCCCGGCGGCCGGTAGGATGGTCTCCCGTGGCTCTTACTATCGGAATCGTCGGACTGCCCAACGTCGGCAAGTCCACCCTCTTCAACGCGCTGACCCGCAACACCGTCCTGGCGGCGAACTACCCGTTCGCGACCATCGAGCCGAACATCGGCGTGGTCAACCTGCCGGACCCGCGGCTGGACCGGCTCGCGGGGATCCACGGCTCGGACCGGATCCTGCCTGCGACCGTGTCCTTCGTGGACATCGCCGGCATCGTCAAGGGCGCGTCCGAGGGGGAGGGGCTCGGCAACCAGTTCCTCGCCAACATCCGCGAGGCCCACGCGATCGCCCAGGTGGTCCGCGCGTTCGACGACCCGGACGTGATCCACGTCGACGGCGAGATCGACCCCGCCTCGGACATGGAGACCATCAACACCGAGCTGATCCTGGCCGACCTGCAGACCCTCGAGAACGCGATCCCGCGCCTCGAGAAGCAGGTCAAGATCAAGAAGGCCGACCCCGCCAAGCTCGCCGCGATGCAGCAGGCCCAGACGATCCTTGAGCGCGGCGACACGATCTTCGGGGCGGCCGAGAAGGAGAAGCTCGAGGTCGGCCAGCTGCGCGACCTCAGCCTGCTCACCGCCAAGCCCTTCATCTACGTCTTCAACGCCGACGACGGGGTGCTCGGCGACGAGGCCAAGCAGCAGGAGCTGCGCGAGCTCGTGGCACCCGCCGACGCCGTGTTCCTCGACGCGAAGCTCGAGTCCGAGCTCGTGGAGCTCGACGCGGAGGAGGCGAAGGAGATGCTGGAGATGTCCGGGCAGGACGAGGCCGGTCTCGACAAGCTCGCTCGCACGGGGTTCCACACCCTCGGGCTGCAGACCTATCTCACCGCCGGGCCCAAGGAGTCCCGGGCCTGGACCATCCCCGTGGGCGCCACCGCCCCGCAGGCCGCCGGCGTCATCCACACCGACTTCGAGCGCGGCTTCATCAAGGCCGAGATCGTCTCCTTCGCGGACCTCGACGCCGCCGGGTCCATGGCCGACGCCAAGGCCGCCGGCAAGGTCCGGATCGAGGGCAAGGACTACGTCATGCGCGACGGCGACGTGGTGGAGTTCCGCTTCAACGTCTGAGCGGGCCGGGCAACCCGTGCCGGCGCTCGGGTCACTCCGGCCCGGGGCGCCTGCGGTGCTGCTTGGTCTCGGAGCGCCGCCGTTTTCCCTCGAGCCGTCGCCGCCGCGAGCCGTTCGTGGGCCGGGTCGGTCGCCGGACGAGGGCCGGAACCAGGGCATCACGGAGCAGGGCGGCAAGGCGTTGTCTCGCCGCAGTACGATTGCGCCGCTGCTGCCGGTGCTCCGCGGCGCTGACGGTGAGCACCGTGCCCGAGAGTCTCCCGGAGAGCCGGTCCAGGACGAGCTCGCGCTGGGTGTCGCTCAGCGCTGTCGTCGTGGCCAGGTCGAGGCTGAGCTGCACCCGTGAGTCGGTGGTGTTGACGCCCTGGCCGCCCGGACCGGAGGCGTGCGAGAACTGCTCGACGAGCTCTCCCGCCGGCACCCTGAGGCCGCGGGGCGCGCCGGGGCCCGGGGGCACGTGCAGGTCGTCCACACGACGATTGTGTCGCACCCGCGACGTGGTTGCCGCTGCCGGCACCGGTCGGATGCCTCCGGAGCCCGATCACGTTCTCCGGGTACGACGGCTCGCACCAGCAGCGGGCGGGGAGACCTTGGACCGGGCTCCTACGGAGCCATGGGGACGCGGTGGGGGACGGTCTCCGTCTCCCGGGCCGGGACCGGGTCGTCGGCCACGATCCGCAGATCGGTGAGATCCGCGCCCTCGAGGTGCGGCAGCACCTGGGTGGCCAGCAGGGACAGTGCTGTGCCGTACGCACCGGCCCTCGTCTCGGCCTCCACGGTGATCCGGAGGCAGGCGCCCTGCGCCCCGCTGCTCCGGGCGACGCAGTGCGCCGCCGAGATGATCCGGCTCAGGGCACCGACCGCGGAGGCGTCCACCCTGCGGGTCGTCCGGACCGTCGCCTCGGCGGTCCACGTGCTCACGGGGTGCCTCCGGCCCGAAAGCCTTCCGACTGCTGGTCCCGGGACCGGGCCGGCGCGGTGATCCGCACCGGGCCGGTGACCGGCTGCACGTCGTCGAGGCTCCAGCGCAGGAGGTCCACGGCCGAGGGCTCCGCTTCGGGCGCCTGGTGCAGGTCCACGGTGACGTCCGCCTCAGGGAACAGCGCTCGGGCGCGGACCGCGAGCGGCGCCAGGGCCTGCTGGTTGGTGCCGGTCAGCAGGCCCGTGACGACCAGGCTCACGTGCCGGCCGTCCAGATCGATCCGGACGAGCACCGAGAGCTTGTGCCCTCCAGGTGCTCCTCCCGGCGCGGTGGGCGCGCGCTGTCCCGCCCTCGCCGTCATGATGTCGTCCATCGTGTCTCCCCCGTCGGTGCAGCCGCGACAGGGGTCCGCTCCCACGCCCTGGGTCCGCGTCGTCCCTGACGCCGCGACGGTCGGCCCTGCCCGCACGACCATCGTGGGCTCGTGGGGGGATCGGCCGCCAGGGTGTGCTCCCGACGAGTGCGTTCTCCGGCTCGTCGATGCTCTGCGCGGCACCCGGACGCACGGGGGCCGGTGCGCCGCCGTGGCCCCGGCAGCGCACCGGTGCCTACAGCTGGTCGTCGGTGGCGCCCTCCGGCGGTGCCTCCGCCTCGAGGTAGTCCTCGACGTCCACCAGGACGGCAGGGCCGGACTGCGCCACCTGCAGCGCGACGGCGAGGCTCGCCACGTCGTCGTCGTCCAGGGGCTGGTCGGGCAGGTCCACGGCGTAGCGGGCCTCACCGTCGACGAGCACGGGCGTGATGTGGGCGGTGCCGCTCGTGAGGTCGACCGCGGTCGCGGGGGCGACCGGCTCGACGTCCTCGGGTGCCGGGCGGTCGTCGGGGGGTGCGGGAGAGCTCATGGGATCCATCCTTCGTTCGGGTGCTGTCAGGCTACTGCCTGATGCCGTCCGCGCAATGGATCGGCCTAGCATGGACGACATGACGCACCCGCTCCAGTTCGACGGCGACGATCCGGTGCTGGTCCGCGTGCGCTCGATCTGCCTCGCGCTGCCCGGCGCGCAGGAGAGGATCTCCCACGGTCGCCCGTGGTTCTGCACGAGGACCGGTTTCGCGGTGTACGGCGGCACGCTGCGAGGGGACGTCTCGACCGCCTTCGACGCGGCGCTGCTGGTCAAGGCCGATCCGCAGGAGCGCCCGGCCCTGCTGGCCGACACGCGGTTCTTCGAGCCGGCGTACCTGTGGCCCTCGGGCTGGGTCGGGTTGGACCTGTCCCCGGCGGGCCCCGACTGGGCCGAGGCCGCCGAGCTCGTCGAGACGTCCTACCGACTCACCGCGCCGCGCCGTCTGGTGCGAGAGCTCGACACCCGCCGCTGACGGGCCGGGCGGGCGCGGGGATCAGCGCAGGGCCCGTTTGATGTCGGCGCGCTCCTTCTCGAGCTTGCGCACCCGGTGGCCGAGCTTGAAGAGCCGGACGGAGCCGACGAGGCCCATGATGAGGGCACCGGCGACCGCCGCGAGCAGCATGGCGACGCCGAGGGGGAGGCTGAACTCCCACCCCAGGTAGTTGAAGCGCGCCGGGACGTTGTTCTGCAGGATGAACACCAGCAGCAGGACCAGGATCACCAGGCCGAGGATCAGGGCCGTCCACATGGCGCCCGAGACGCCCTGCTTCTGGTGCTCGTCCAGCGCGGGGTCCGTGCCCACCTGCCGGCGGCCGGACGGTTCCCGGCCGGCCGCCGGGCGGTCCGCGGCGGACGGGTCCGGCGCAGGACTCCGCGGCTGGTCCCCGGGGGAGGGATCGGGCCGGTACGGGTCGGAGGATGCTGGGGTGGGGGCCATGACGGTTCTCTCCCTGGTCGCGGACGGGTCGCGGTGACCCTGTGGTTCTCACGGTAGTCCTGGACGACGCGCCGCTGGAACCCCGACGGTGCTCAGCGGGTCGTGCCAGTCTCCCGGAGGAAGCGGCGCAGCTCCGCGGCGACGAGCGCGAGCGCGTCCTGCTGGCCCAGGGGCCCGGAACGGCGGACCGTCAGCGCGTGGTCGGCGCCCTCCACCGGGACGACGTCGACCGCCGGCGCGCCGTCCGCGGCGGCCGCGACCTCGTCCGCCGAGCCGAAGGCGTCCCGCGTCCCCTGCAGCACGAGCACGGGGACCGTGGGCCGCAGCAGCTCCTCGGCCCGCGAGCGCTCCGGCCGGCCCGGAGGGTGCAGGGGGAAGGCCAGGCAGACGACGGCGGACGCGCCCACCGCGGCGGCCGTCCGGCACGCCACGCGCGCCCCGGCGCTGCGTCCCCCGACGACCACGGGCCGCCCGTCCGCCAGCCCGCGCACGGCCGGCGCGGCGGCCAGCCACCCGGCGTCGAGGGCGGCCGGACGGGGGGCGATCCTCCGGCCGGCGAGCACCCACGGCTGCTCGTGGCGCACGACCGTGACGCCGTGGCGGGGGAGCTCGTCGGCGAGGGAGGCGAGGTCCTGGGCGCCGGCGCCCCCGCCCGCGCCGTGGCCGAGCCACAGCAGCGCCGTGGGGGTCGCGGCCGGGGAGACGAGCAGGCGCCCCGGCCCGGTCTCGGTGGGCACGGTGAGCTCGGTGGGCCGGGGCATGGACTCCACGGTAGCCGGGTGGTCTCCCGCCACGGGCCCGTGGTGCTCGCCGGACGGGGTGCGGCCTAGCATGTGACCATGGCATCCCCGCACGCGGCCGGCGGAGCCCGGCCGAGCCGGGCGGACCTCGAGGCCGCCCGGAACACGACCCTGCCCGATCTGCTCGGCCCGGACCTGCGGCTGCTGGTCTGCGGCATCAACCCGAGCCTGTGGGCCGCGGCCACGCAGGCGCACTTCGCCCGGCCCGGCAACCGGTTCTGGCCGGCCCTGCACGACGCCGGGCTCACCGGCCGGCTCGTGGATTGCTCGGCCGGGATGAGCGCGGAGGACCGGGAGCACGTCCTGGGCCGGGGCCTCGGCATCACGAACCTGGTGCGCCGGGCCACCGCCCGGGCCGACGAGCTGGACCCCGCCGAGTTCGCGGCCGGCCGCGAGCGGCTGGCCGAGCTCGTCGCCGAGCTGCGCCCCGCCGTCGTCGCGGTCGCCGGTGTCACCGCCTACCGGCACGCCTTCGCGGATCCGAGGGCCGTGCTCGGGCGCCAGGGCCGGGAACTGGCCGGGGCGCAGCTGTGGGCGCTGCCGAGCCCGAGCGGGCTCAACGCCCACGCGTCCCGGGCGAGCCTCGCCGCCGCGTTCGCCGAGGCCGGCCGGGCGGCGGGTCTCCCCGCAGCCCGCACGCTCCCGTGACCCGGTCCCGGGTGCCGCGGGCACCTCAGACGAACAGGAGCAGACTGACCGCCATGACCGCCATCCCGGCCACCAGCCCGTAGACCGAGAGATGGTGCTCGCCGTACTCCTGGGCCGTCGGCAGGAGCTTGTCCAGCGAGATGAAGACCATGATCCCGGCCACGCCCGCGAACACGACGCCGAAGAGGACGTCGTCGAGGAACGGGAACAGGACGAGGTACCCGAGCACCCCGCCGACGGGCTCCGCCAGGCCCGAGAGGAACGCCCAGCGGAAGGCCCTCCGGCGGCTGCCCGTGGCGTGGTGGATCGGCACCGCCACGGAGATGCCCTCGGGGATGTTGTGCAGCGCGATCGCCACGACCACCGGGATCGCCACGGAGGGCTCCTGCATGGCCGCCACGAAGGTCGCGAAGCCCTCGGGGAAGTTGTGGATCGCGATCGCCACCGCGGTCATCGTCCCCATCCGCATGAGCCGGCGCTGCCGTCCGGCGTGGTCGTGCGGGTACTCGTGGGGGTTGACGCGCGACGGCACGAGCCGGTCGATCACCGCGATCAGGGCGATCCCCGCGAAGAACCCGCCCGCCGTGGCCCACGCCCCGGAGCGCCCCCCGAGCTCCGCGACCAGGGCGACCTGGGCCTTGACGAAGATCTCGATCATGGACACGTAGATCATCACCCCGGCCGAGAAGCCGAGGCTCACCGCGAGGAACTTGGCGTCGGTGCGCCTGGTGACCAGGGCCAGGAAGGCGCCCACACCCGTGGCCAGCCCCGCGAACAGCGTCAGGCCGAAGGCGAAGAGCAGCTCGTGCACGGGCGGGTGGACTCCGTTCCTGGCCGGGGTGGGGCGCTCGCAGTCTAGCGAACCGCACGGGCGCCCTCGGGGGCCGCCCGGCGGTGCGCCAGAATGGTCCGATGACGACTTCCTCCGGGCAGGCCCCGGACGCGGACGGCCCCCCGGCAGGTGTCCCGGACGGGCTCGCCGACCGGTACACGACCGCGTGGGAGCTGGTCCCGGACGGGCGGGCGCGGGACGAGGACGGGGCCCTGGTCCTGCCGGTGCGCACCCGCGCCGGGGAGCCGGCCGTGCTGCGGCTCTCCCCGCCGCGGCCCGGCGCCGAGCACGAGCACCTGGCCCTGCGCGTGTGGGCCGGCCGCGGGGCCGTGCGGCTGCTCCGGGCGGAGCCGGCGGACCGGGCGCTGCTGCTCGAGCGCACCGCCGAGCGGGACCTGCACGACCTGCCGGTGCTCGAAGCCTGCCGCGTGCTGGGCGAGCTGACCCGGTCCCTCGCCCGGCCGCCGCGGCCCCCGTTCCCGCGCCTGTCCTCGACCGCCCGCCGGTGGCAGACGGAGCTGGCGGGAGCCGTGGACCTGGACGCCCGGTTCCCGCGCCGCTTCCGGCTCCAGGCCGTCAAGGGCCTCGAGCGGCTCCGGCGCGACGAGCTGGACGCGGCGCTCGTGCACCAGGACCTGCACTATGGTGCCGTCCGCGCGTCGGCGCGCGCCCCGTGGCTGGCCGCCGGGGCCGACGCGGTGGTCGGCACCCCCGAGTTCGCGCTGGTTCCCGCGCTGTGGCACCGCGCGGACGAGGCAGGGCGCGGCGGGGCGCTGACGGCGGCCCTGGCGGACCGGATGGAGGCCCTCGCCCTGGCGGCCGGCGCCGACGACGAGCGCCTCCGCGCGTGGGTGCTCGTCCGGTGCGCGGTGGCGGCTCGGGACGAGGTCGCCCGTCCCACCGGGGCCCCGCACCGCGACGTCAGCCGGCTGGTCCAGCTGTGCAAGGCCGTCCAGCGGGGCGCCTGACCCAGCCCTCGGCCGGCCCGCACCCGGGAGGCGGAGGAGCGGCGGAGACCGCGGCCCGGCCGGCGCGCACCGGGCGTCCTGCCGCAGGGGTCAGTCGGTTCGGCGGCCGAGGGCCTCGACGGTCTCCGCGGCCAGGGCGATGCCGGCGCCGCTGTAGAGGTTGAAGACCGTCCGGACCCCGTGCCCGCGCAGCTCCTGCACCTCGTCGTCGTACTGCGCCACGGCGGCCACGGCCCCGGCGAACCCGGACTCGGTGAGCTGTCGCAGGGCCACAAGGTTGGAGCCGTGGAAGGGCATGGCCAGCACGGCGACCTGCACGTGGCCGGTCGCGAGCACCCGCTCCCAGAACTCCTGGTCGGTCGCGTCCGCCTCCTGGACGTCGAAGCCCCGCGTCCGCAGCCTGTCGACGCGGTCCGTGGCGTTCTCGATGCCGACCACGGAGAAGCCGTGCTCCTCGGCGAGCTCCCGGTAGGCCGCCTGCCCCACCCGGCCCATGCCGAGCACGAGGACATCGGCGTGGCCGATGTCGATGGGGCGGTCCTCCGGGTGCAGCTTGTCGTCCGGGTGCTCCGGCAGCCTCTGGGCGAGGGTGCTGGTCAGGGAGGAGCCGCGCCGGTTGAGCAGGGCCGAGACCACGAAGCTCAGGGCGACCGCCACGGAGAGCATCACCAGCCAGTCCTCGTCGAACATGCCGGCGGAGACGCCGATGGCCCCCACGATCAGGGCGAACTCGGAGTGGTTGCCGAGGGCCAGGCCCGTGCGCAGGGACGTGCGGCGGCGCAGCCCGAACACCCACAGCAGCAGCACGAACATCATCACCTGCACCGGCAGGAGGGCCAGCAGCAGCACGCCCATGGTGACCATCTCGAGGGTCGGCATCCCGTGGAAGCCGATCGAGACGAAGAAGGCGACCAGCAGGAGGTCCTTGAGCGTGAACAGGGTCCGGGAGAGCTCGCCCGCGTTCGCGTGCGAGGCCAGGAGCATGCCCACCAGGAGCGCGCCGAGGTCCCCCTTCAGACCCACCGCGGAGAAGGCGATGTAGCCGGGGACCAGGGCCATGAGCACGCCGAACAGGGCCTGCAGCTCGCCGTGGCCGATCCGGTCCCAGACCCGGCGGAACAGCCACGCCGCCGGCAGCAGCAGGACCAGCCCCAGGGCCCACGGGCTCGGCGGGGTCTCGCTCGTGACGGTGATGAAGACGACCGCGGCGAGGTCCTGGATGATGAGGACGCCGATCGCCACGCGCCCGTAGAGGGACGTGGTCTCGCTGCGCTCCTCGAGGACCTTGAACACCAGCACGGTGCTCGAGAAGGACAGGGCGAACCCGGCCAGGAGCAGCGAACGGAGGTTCTCTCCCGGCAGCTGCAGCCCCACGAGCATGAGCAGGCCCAGGAATCCCGCCCCGAGCGCCGTGCTCAGGACCATGTGGATCCCGGCCGTCCCCCAGATCTCCTTGCGCAGCAGGGACCGGGCGTCGAGCTTGAGGCCGATGCCGAACAGCATCAGGGTCACGCCGACGTCGGCCAGCTGGTCGAGCACGGGGAGCCGCTCCACGCCCAGACCGTTGAGCACGAAGCCGGCCGCGAGGAATCCGATCAGGGGCGGCAGGCGTGCGAGGACGGCCAGGGCACCGGCCCCGAAGGCGACGACGAGATACACGGCGACCGTAGACACAGGCACCTCCCTCGCCGGCCGGTGGTGGGACCCTCCCAGTCTAGAGCGGGTCCGGGTCCTGCTCCCGGACCGGCCGAGCGTGCCCGGCGGTCCGCACCGCCTACAGTGGTCGCAGCACTGCGCAGCGAGGGAAGGACCGGAGCATGCACGAGAGCCAGGGGCCCGCCGGCGCCACGTCCGCGCTGACGCGGTCCCAGCGGCTGGACCGGCTGCCGTTCACCACCGAGCACCGGAAGCTGCTGGTCGGCTCCGGCGTCGGCTGGGCCCTGGACGCCATGGACGTGGGCCTGATCTCGTTCGTGATGGCCGCCCTCGCGCAGGAGTGGGGTCTGGGCTCCGGGGAGCTGTCCCTGCTCGCCTCGATCGGCTTCGTGGGCATGGCTGTGGGCGCCAGCCTCGGCGGGCTCCTGGCCGACCGGCTCGGCCGGCGCCAGGTCTTCGCCCTGACCCTGCTCGTGTACGGCACGGCCACGGGGGCGTCCGCGCTCGTCGGCTCCCTCGCCGCGCTCGTGATCCTGCGCTTCGTGGTCGGCCTCGGCCTCGGCGCCGAGCTGCCCGTGGCCTCCACCCTCGTCTCCGAGTACGCCCCCCGGCGGATCCGCGGCCGCGTGGTGGTGGTCCTCGAGTCCTTCTGGGCCGTCGGCTGGATCCTCGCCGCCCTCGTGGGCTACTTCGTGGTGCCCTCCTCCCCGGACGGCTGGCGCTGGGCGCTCGTGGTGGGCCTCGTGCCGGCTCTCTACGCCGTGGTCGTGCGCCGGGCCCTGCCGGAGTCCGTGCGCTTCCTGGAGCACCGGGACCGCACGGACGAGGCCGAGGCCGCGGTGCGCAGGTTCGAGCGGGCCAGGCCCCTGGGCCGCTCCCGGGCCGTGACCGCCGCGCAGGCCCGGACCGCCGAGGAGGCCGGCCCGCGCCCGGCGGAGACGGCGACCCGGATCTGGGCCCCGTCCCTGCGGCGGCGCACGGCGGCCCTGTGGACCGTCTGGTTCTGCATCAACTTCGCCTACTACGGGGCGTTCACCTGGCTGCCCACGCTCCTGCTCCAGCAGGGCCTCACGCTGACGACCTCCTTCGGCTACGTCCTGGTCATCACGCTCGCCCAGCTGCCCGGCTACGCCGCGGCGGCCTGGCTCATCGAGGTCTGGGGCCGCCGGATCACGCTGGCCGTGTTCCTCGGGGGCTCCGCGGCGAGCGCCCTGCTCTTCGGCATCGTGTCGATGGGCAGCATCGTGCTCCCGTGGCAGGTGATCGGCTCCGGCATGGCGCTGTCCTTCTTCAACCTCGGCGCGTGGGGCGCGCTGTACGCGATCGGCCCCGAGCTCTACCCCACCGCGCTGCGCGGAACGGGCACCGGGGCGGCCGCGGCGTTCGGCCGGGTCGCCTCGATCCTGGCCCCGCTGACCGTCCCGGTGCTGCTCGCGCTCGGCGGGGAGCGCTACGACGTCGTCACGGTCTTCACCGTCTTCGGCGCCGCCTTCCTCGTGGCCACGCTCTCCGCGTTCGCCCTGCCCGAGCAGCGGGGACGGGCCCTGTCGTGAGCGCCGAGCCCGTCCTCGGCGACCGGGAGATCGGTCTGGCGCGACTGGCCGCCCAGGGGCTGGCGCGGCCGCCGGACGCGGCCCCGGAGGACATCGTGCGCTCCCTGGGCGCGGTCCAGGCGCAGGACCTGCCCGGCGCCCTCGTGTCGGTCGGGCTGCGCCGGGGCGCCGGGACCGCCGGGCTGCGGGAGGCCTTCGACGCGAGCCGGATCGTGCGCACCTGGCCCATGCGCGGGACCCTGCACCTGGTGCCCGCCGAGGAGCTGCGGGCCTGGCTGGCCGTGCTCGGGCCCCGAACCGTCTCCTCGACGGCCGGCCGGCGGCGCGAGCTGGGCATCGACGAGCGCCTGCACGCCGCCCGGGAGACAGCGCTGACGGCGCTGCGCCACGGCCCGCAGCCCCGTGAACGGCTGCACGCCGCGTGGGACGAGGTCGGGTTGCTGGGCGCCCCCGGCCGGGCCTACCACCTCATGCTCGCCCTGCACCTGGACGCGAGCCTGTGCATGGGACCCCTGGCCGGGGACGCACGGGACCAGCTCGTGGTCCCCGTCGCGGACTGGATCCCGGACGCGGAGGACGAGCCCGGTCACCCCGCGGCGGATGCCGGCGTGCCGCCCGTCGTCGTGCGCTGGGTGCGCCGGTACCTGCGCAGCCACGGCCCCGCCTCCGTCGCGGACGCCGCCCGCTGGGCGGCGCTGCCGCGCTCCACGGTGCGCGCCGCGGTGGGCCTTCTCGACGACGTCGTGGCCGTGCGAGACCGCGGCGGGCAGGAGCTGTGGTGCGCCCCGGAGGTCCTCGAGGACGCGGTGCACCCCGGCCGCCGGGCTGCCGGGGTGCACCTGCTGCCGCCGTTCGACGAGTACGTCCTGGGCTACGGGGACCGCTCGCACGTCCTGGCCGGCCAGCACGCGGCGCGCATCGTCCCCGGCGCGAACGGCGTCTTCAAGCCCACCGTCGTGGCCGGCGGGCGGATCGTGGGGACCTGGGGGCGCAGCCGGCGGGCCTCGTCCCCGGGTCTCGTGCTGGAGCCCTTCGAGGAGTTCTCGGCCACCCGCCGCCGGGCCGCCGAGCGCGCGTTCGCGCGGCTGCCGGTCCTCTGAGCCGAGCGCGGCCGGAGGCGCCGCCCCGCGGGCACCTGTGGGGCGGCGCCTCCGGCCGCGGACGGCTTTCCGGCACCCGGCGGTGGCCCGGGTCACAGGGTGCTGGATAGGGTGGGCGCATGAGTGAACCCACCCGCCTGTCCTCGGACCTGTCCCGGCTCGAGCGCGAGACCGACAGCTTCCTCGCCACCGTCGAGTCCCTCTCCGACGAGGAGCTGGCCGCGCCCTCGCTGTGCGGGGGCTGGACCCGCGCCCACGTCGTCGCCCACCTCGCCTCCAACGGCCGGGCCCTCGTCAGGCTCGTCGACTGGGCCGTCACGGGCGAGGAGCAACGCCCCTACGCGTCCCCCGAGGCCCGCAACCGGGAGATCGACGAGTACGCCGCCCTGCCCCGCGAGGAGCTGGTGCGCAGGGCGCGCGAGAGCGCGGCCTACTTCGCCGAGCAGTCCCGTCGGCTGGGCGGCGAGCTCGCCGTCGAGGAGGTGCACATGCACGGCAAGCGGATCCCCGCCCCGGCCGTCGTGGCGCTGCGCAACTCGGAGATCGTCGTCCACCACCACGACCTCGACACGGACTGGACCCTCGAGCGGGCCGAGCCCGACTCGCTGGTCGACGCCCTCGAGGCCGCCGTGCGCACCATGCGCGCCAAGGACGCCCCCGGCATGACGCTGGTGACGCAGGAGCGCGACGAGTGGGTGATCGGCGACGGCGCCCTGCGCGTCGAGTCCGACCGGAAGGGCCTGCTCGCGTGGCTGGCCCGCGGCGACGGCGGGCGCGTCGACGCCCACGGCCCGCTGCCGGTGCTCCCCGGCTGGTGACAGCACGCTCCGTGCGCAGCGTCCGGCTGGGGGCGCCGGCGCCCCGGGCCTGAGGGGAGCAGTCCCTTCCCCGGCCGCCGAGACCCCCTGCGCCGGCAGCTCGCCCTGCTCGATCGGGGATCCGCGCCGGGACGCGGGACGCGGCGCGGGGCGGGAGACGGGGGAGTCGGCGGGGTCACAGGCGCCCGGGGTGCCGCCCGAGCGGCCCCGCGGGGTAGAATGGTCTACGGCCCGCTGAGCGGGCGCTCCCGCCCGGGTCCCTCCGGGTGCGCGGCGGCGCCCCGGCCGCACCCATCGGGAGGGCTGCACCTCCCCCCGCATCTCCACCCGAAGAGAGACCCACGCGTATGCCTGTCACCTCCACCACCGCCCAGCGCGCCGACCTCCGCAACGTGGCCATCGTGGCCCACGTCGACCACGGCAAGACCACCATCGTGGACGCGATGCTCCAGCAGACGCACGCGTTCTCCTCCCACGGTGAGGTCGAGGAGCGCGTGATGGACTCCGGTGACCTGGAGCGCGAGAAGGGGATCACGATCCTCGCCAAGAACACCACGGTGTTCTACGACGGTCCCTCCGCCGAGGGGGAGACCATCACCATCAACGTCATCGACACCCCCGGCCACGCCGACTTCGGCGGTGAGGTCGAGCGCGGCCTGTCCATGGTCGACGGCGTCGTGCTGCTCGTGGACGCCTCCGAGGGCCCGCTGCCGCAGACCCGCTTCGTGCTGCGCAAGGCCCTCGAGGCCAAGCTCCCCGTGATTCTCGTGGTCAACAAGGTCGACCGCCCGGACGCCCGGATCGAGGAGGTCGTGCACGAGTCCATGGACCTGCTGCTGGGCCTGGCCTCGGACATCTCCGAGGACGAGCCGGACCTCGACCTGGACGCCGTCCTGGACGTGCCGGTGGTCTACGCCGCGGGCCGTGACGGCCGGGCCTCCCTGGCGCAGCCCGAGAACGGCGGCCTCCCGGACAACGAGGACCTCGAGCCGCTGTTCGCCACGATCATCAAGCACGTCCCCGCGCCCTCCTACGACCCCGAGGGCGTGCTGCAGGCGCACGTGACCAACCTGGACGCCTCCCCGTTCCTGGGTCGTCTCGCCCTGCTGCGCATCTTCAACGGCACCCTCAAGAAGGGCCAGACCGTGGCCTGGGCCCGCGCGAACGGCGAGCTCAAGAACGTGCGGATCTCCGAGCTGCTGGCCACCAAGGGCCTGGACCGCGTCCCGGCCGAGTCCGCCGGCCCCGGTGAGATCGTGGCCGTGGCCGGGATCGAGGACATCACCATCGGCGAGACCCTCACCGACCCGGAGAACCCGCAGCCCCTGCCCCTGATCACGGTGGACGACCCCGCGATCTCCATGACCATCGGCATCAACACCTCCCCGCTGGCCGGCCGCGCCAAGGGCACGAAGGTCACGGCCCGACAGGTCAAGGACCGCCTCGACAAGGAGCTCGTCGGCAACGTCTCGCTCAAGGTGCTCCCCACCCAGCGTCCGGACGCCTGGGAGGTCCAGGGCCGCGGCGAGCTGGCCCTCGCGATCCTGGTGGAGCAGATGCGCCGCGAGGGCTTCGAACTGACCGCGGGCAAGCCCCAGGTCGTGACGAGGACCGTCGACGGCAAGGTGCACGAGCCCTACGAGCACATGACCATCGACGTGCCCGACGAGTTCCTCGGCGCCGTGACCCAGCTGATGGCCGGGCGCAAGGGCCGCATGGAGGCCATGGCCAACCACGGCACCGGCTGGGTGCGGATGGAGTTCAAGGTCCCCGCCCGCGGGCTGATCGGCTTCCGCACCAGGTTCCTCACCGAGACCCGCGGCGCCGGCATCGCGTCCTCCTACGCCGACGGCTACGAGCCGTGGGCCGGAGACATCGAGTACCGCACCAACGGTTCGATGATCGCCGACCGCGCCGGCGTGGTCACCCCGTTCGCGATGATCAACCTGCAGGAGCGCGGGTCGTTCTTCGTGGAGCCCACCTCGGAGGTCTACCAGGGCATGATCGTGGGCGAGAACTCCCGCGCCGACGACATGGACGTGAACATCACGAAGGAGAAGAAGCTCACCAACATGCGTGCGGCCTCCTCCGACACCTTCGAGAACCTCACGCCCCCGCGCAAGCTGACCCTCGAGGAGTCCCTCGAGTTCGCCCGCGAGGACGAGTGCGTGGAGGTCACCCCGGACGCCATCCGCATCCGCAAGGTGATCCTCGACGCCAACGAGCGGATGAAGGCGCACCGGGCCCGGGCCCGCGCCTGACCCCGGAACGCAGCATCACCGCGCAGCCGGACCGGCCGTGACCCAGCAGCCCGTTCCGTACTACCCCGAGCAGGGCGTCCTCGTGCGCGAGGACGCCCTGCCCGAGCTGCTGCCTCCGGGCCTGCGCCCGGAGGACGCCCGGCTCCTGTTCGTGCACGCCCACCCCGACGACGAGTCCATCGCCACCGGCGCGACCATGGGCCGGTACGCAGAGCTCGGTGCGCAGGTCGTGCTGCTCACCATGACCCGCGGCGAGCGCGGCGAGGTCATCCCCGAGCCGCTGCACGCGCTCGAGGTCGGCCGCCCGGAGTGCTCCGACGACGGCACGGCCCTGGGCCGCCACCGGGTCGGCGAGCTCGACGACGCCGCGGCCCGGCTGGGCGTGGCCGAGCACTTCTTCGCGGGGGAGCCCCCCGCCCTCGATCCCGCCGTGGGCTTCGCCGGCGGCACGCGCCACTACCACGACTCCGGCATGTCCTGGGGCGCCGACGGGCGGGCCGCCCCGGCGGCGGACTCCTCGCCGCACAGCCTCACCGCGGCCACGGCCGACGAGGCCGCCGCCCATGTCGCCGCCGCGGTCCGGGCCGTGCGCCCGCACGTTCTCGTCACCTACGACGACGACGGCGGCTACGGCCACCCCGACCACGTCCGCACCTCAGCCGTCGCGGTGCGCGGCGCCGAGCTCGCCGCCCGCCCGGGCGCGGACGCCGACGGAGCGCTCGTCGACTCCTGGCGCACCCCCCTCGTGTGGGCCGTCGAGGGCGAGGCGCGGCCCGGGGACCGGCGGCCGCAGGCTGCGGTGCACGGCGCCGCCGGGCGCAAGCGGGCCGCCATGGCCGCCCACGCGACCCAGCTGGTGCTGGCCGAGGACGGCTCGAGCTTCGCCCTCTCCAACGGGGTATGGCAGCGTTTCAGCGCCCTCGAGACCTACCGTCTGCTCGCCGGGGACCCCGACGCGGTCGTCGAGGAGCAGGTGCCCCGGCCCGCCCGGGCCTCCGTGCTCTCGACCCTCGTGACATCCGTCGCGGCCGGCGCCGTGGCGGCGTCCGTGGCCACCGTCCTGCACGGCGCGGTCTGGTACTCCGCCGCCGGGTGGTGGTTTCCCTGGGGACTGCTCTTCGCGACCGCCCTGCTGCTCAGTGTGTCCCTGTGGGTCGGCACGGCGACGCGCCGCGTGTGGGCCGCCGCCGTGCCGGGACTGATCGGCTACCTCGTCTCCTGGCTCTTCGCCTACGGCGGGGACGGCTCCGTGATCGTCGTGACGAACCCGGGCACGCCCGTGGGGATCCTGGGCCTCGCCTGGTTCGGGCTGGTCTTCACGGTGACCCTCCTGTCCGTGCTCGTCACGGCCGGCTGGCTGCGCGCCCGGCGGCGGCGGACCGGCACCGTCTGAGCTCCCCGCCCCGCGGGCCGGAGGCGCTCAGTCCTGTCGCGGGCGGCGCCGAGGCGGCACGGGCGGGACGACCCGTGCGGCCCGGATGCCGTCGGCGCCGATCAGCACGTCCCCGCGGCGGGTCCGCACCGTGACGGCCTCCTCGTCCGCGGCCAGCAGCTCCCCCAGGGCATCGGTGAGCGGCATCCCGGAGGCGTCGTCGGCGGGCAGGGCGTAGCGCACGCTCACGCGCGTACCAGCAGGCAGGCCGGTGAGCAGACCCAGCGCCGCAGATGACGTTCCGGACGGCGATGTTGAGCCGGATGTCGGATGCTCCATGGCTGTCATCCTAGCCAGGGCGCCGTGGCTAGACTGGTCGGAGCAACCCCGGAGAAAGGTTCGAACCCCCGTGACCTACGTCATCGCCCAGCCCTGTGTCGACGTGAAGGACAAGGCCTGCGTCGAGGAGTGCCCCGTCGACTGCATCTACGAGGGGGAGCGCTCGCTGTACATCCACCCCGACGAGTGCGTGGACTGCGGTGCGTGCGAGCCGGTGTGCCCCGTCGAGGCCATCTACTACGAGGACGACACCCCCGACGAGTGGGCCGACTACTACAAGGCGAACGTCGAGTTCTTCGACGACCTCGGCTCGCCCGGCGGCGCCGCGAAGCTCGGCAACACGCACACCGACCACCCCATGATCGCCGAGCTGCCGCCGCAGAACCAGGACGTCGCCCTGTGACGCAGGGGGACAGGTCCTTCGGCCTCGCCCTGCCCGACTATCCGTGGGACACGATGGCGCCGTACCGCGCCGTCGCCGCGGAGCACCCCGGCGGGGTCGTGGACCTGTCCATCGGCACACCCGTGGACCCCACCCCGCTGGTCGTCCAGGACGCGCTGGCCGCCGCCGCCGACGCCCACGGCTATCCGACCACCCACGGCACCCCTGCACTGCGCGAGGCCGTCGTCGCGTGGTACGCGCGGCGCCGCGGCGTGCCCGGTCTGGACCCCGCCGCGGTGATGCCCACGGTCGGCTCCAAGGAGCTGGTCGCCTGGTTGCCGCTGCTCCTCGGTCTGCGCCCCGGTGACGTCCTCGTGCGCCCCACGGTGGCCTACCCCACCTACGACATCGGGGCCCAGCTGGCGGGCGCCGAGCCCGTGGCCGCGGACGACCTCGACGAGCTCGACGAGGACGTGCGCTCCCGGGTGCGCATGGTGTGGCTGAACTCGCCCGCCAACCCCACCGGCATCGTCCGGGACGCGGCGTCGCTGCGGAGCGTGGTCGACCAGGCCCGCGCCCTCGGGGCCGTGGTCGCCTCCGACGAGTGCTACGCCGAGCTCGGCTGGGGCGCCTGGGACGTCCAACAGGGAGGCACCCCGGTGCCGTCGGTGCTCGACCCCCGGGTCAGCGGAGGGGACGACTCCCTGCTGCTCGCCGCGTACTCGATGTCGAAGCAGTCGAACGCCGCCGGCTACCGGGCCGCGTTCCTCGCGGGGGACGCCCGGCTGATGGCGAGCCTGGTCAACTCCCGCAAGCACGCCGGGATGATCGTGCCCGCACCGATCCAGGAGGCCATGCGGGTCGCCCTGGGGGAGGACGCCCACGTCACCGCCCAGAAGGCGCTCTACCGGTCCCGCCGCGAACGCCTCGTCCCCGCCGCCGAGGAGTTCGGCCTGCGGGTCGAGCACTCCGAGGCCGGGCTGTACCTGTGGTGCACGGCCGGGGAGGACACGTGGACCACGGTGCAGCGCTTCGCCGAGCGGGGCGTCGTGGTGGGCCCCGGGGTGTTCTACGGCACGGCCGGCGAAGGGTTCGTCCGCCTCGCCCTCACCGCCACCGACGAGCGGATCGACGCCGCGGTGGAGCGGCTCGGCCGCGCCTGACACGCTCCGCCGCGGCGCCGGGATTGGTCCCTGCGCGGACGGAGCGGGTAGGTTGGGACCTGACGATCGCTGTGTCCCGGGACCGGGACGTGCTGCGCCGACGGCGGCGCCCGGCACGGCGACCACGGGCACCGGACACCGACATCCACTCGCGGAGGACGAACATGACTGAGTCTGCACAGAAGACCGGGACGGCCCGGCTCGACTACGGGAACGGCAGCCCTCTCGAGCTGCCCATCCAGGACGCCACCGAGGGCAACCGCGGGTACGCCATCACGAACATGCTCAAGGAGACCGGCAACGTCGCCTTCGACCCCGGGTTCATGAACACGGCGAACGCCCGCTCCGCCATCACCTACATCGACGGCAACAACGGCATCCTCCGCTACCGGGGTTATCCGATCGAGGAGCTCGCCCAGCACTCCAGCTTCATCGAGACCGCCTACCTGCTCATCTACGGCGAGCTGCCCACGCCGAGCGAGCTCGAGGACTTCGACAACCGGATCCGCCGGCACACCATGGTCCACGAGGACCTCAAGAGCTTCTTCAACGGCTTCCCGCGCAACGCGCACCCCATGCCCGTGCTGTCCTCGGCCGTCTCGGCGCTGTCCACGTTCTACGGGGACTCCCTCGACCCGTTCGACCAGGAGCAGGTGGAGATCTCCACCATCCGGCTGCTCGCGAAGGTGCCCACGCTGGCCGCCTACGCGTACAAAAAGTCCAAGGGCGAGCCGATGCTCTACCCGCAGAACGACCTCAACTACACGGAGAGCTTCCTCCGCATGTGCTTCGGCGTGCCCGCCGAGGACTACGAGATCGACCCGGCGATGGGCAAGGCCCTGGACGTGCTGCTGATGCTGCACGCGGACCACGAGCAGAACTGCTCCACGTCCACCGTCCGGCTCGTGGGCTCCTCCCACGCGAACATGTTCGCCTCGGTATCGGCGGGCATCAACGCCCTCTACGGCCCGCTGCACGGCGGCGCCAACGAGGCCGTGCTCGGGATGCTCAACCGGATCCAGCTGGAGGGCGTCAAGCCCGAGGACTTCATGGAGCAGGTCAAGAACAAGGAGTCCGGCGCCCGGCTCATGGGCTTCGGCCACCGGGTCTACAAGAACTACGACCCCCGGGCCCGCATCGTCAAGGACTACGCCCACGAGATCCTCGAGAAGCTGGGCGGCAACGACCAGCAGCTCGAGATCGCCATGCGGCTCGAGGAGAAGGCCCTCGCCGACGACTACTTCGTGGAGCGCAAGCTCTACCCGAACGTCGACTTCTACACGGGCCTCATCTACAAGGCGATGGGCTTCCCGGAGAAGATGTTCACCGTCCTCTTCGCGATCGGCCGGCTCCCCGGCTGGATCGCCCAGTGGCGCGAGATGATCGAGGACCCGGAGACCAAGATCGGCCGCCCGCGCCAGCTCTACGTGGGCGAGGGCGAGCGGCACTACCCGCAGCGCTGAGCAGTCCCGCTCCCGGTACCGGCCACCGCCGGGCCCGTTCCCTCCGGGGCACGGGCCCGGCGTCCGTCGTTCCGCCCCGGCGCCCGCCCCGGTAGCGTGGTGCCATGGACGAGCAGCGGCACACCCCGGACCGGATCACCGAGCTCGGCCCGGGCGACGTCTTCGTCTTCGGCTCCAACGCCCGCGGCGCCCATCTCGCGGGTGCGGCGCGCACGGCAGTCGAGCGCTTCAGCGCCGTCCCGGGCCAGGGGCACGGTCTGCAGGGTCGCTCGTACGCGATCGACAGCATGAGCGGGCTCCCGGAGCTCGAGCGGGAGGCGGCGGCGTTCGTGGCCTTCGCCTGGGAGCACCCCGAGCTGACGTTCTGGCTCACCCGGGTGGGCACGGGCATCGCCGGTCACGACGAGCGGCGGGTGGCCGCCCTGTTCGCCGACGCTCCGCCCAACGTGGTCCGGCCCCGGGGCTGGTGAGCCCCGGGGCCGGACCTGCACCCGGTGCTCAGGCGCCCGCGGCGTAGCCCTCGGGGTTGCTCCGCTGCCAGGTCCAGTGGTCCCGGCACATCGTGTCGAGGTCCCGGTCGGCGGACCAGCCCAGTTCGGCCAGGGCCGTGGACGGATCGGCGTAGGACACCGCGGCGTCGCCGGGCCGGCGGTCCACGACCTCGTAGGGGATGCTGCGCCCGGAGGCCCGCTCGAAGGCGGCGTGGACCTCGAGCACCGAGTAGCCCTTGCCGGTGCCCAGGTTCCACGTGCGCACCCCGCCGTGCTCGGCGATGTGGTCCAGCGCCCTGAGGTGCCCGTCGGCGAGATCCACCACGTGGATGTAGTCGCGCACGCCCGTCCCGTCGGCCGTCGGGTAGTCGGCGCCGTAGACCTTCAGCTTCTCCCGCCGGCCCACGGCCACCTGGGCGATGAACGGCAGGAGGTTGTTCGGCACGCCCGAGGGGTCCTCGCCGATCCGGCCGGACTCGTGGGCGCCCACCGGGTTGAAGTAGCGCAGCAGGGCCACGTTCCAGGACGGGTCCGAGGCGGCGAGGTCCACGAGCATGTCCTCGATGTGCTCCTTGGTCCGCCCGTACGGGTTCTGCGCGTCCATGGCCTGCTTCTCGGTCAGCGGCATCTCCTCGGGGGCGCCGTAGACCGTGGCCGAGGAGGAGAACACGAGGGACCGGCAGCCGTGGGCCTCCATGGCGTCCAACAGGTTGAGGGTGCCGGCCACGTTGGTGCGGTAGTACCAGAGGGGCTTCTCGGCCGACTCGCCGACGGCCTTGAGCCCGGCGAAGTGGATCACGGCCTCCGGGCGGTGCTCCGCGAACACGGCGTCGAGTCCCTGGGGGTCGAGGAGGTCGACCTCGGCGAACGCCTCCACGGGCCGTCCCGCAAGCTCCTCGACGCGCTCCAGCGAGGTCCGCGAGGAGTTCGCGAGGTTGTCCATCACGACGACGTCGTGTCCGGCCCCCAGCAGGGCGAGGACGGTGTGCGAGCCGATGTAGCCGGTTCCCCCGGTCACGAGAATCTTCATGGTCCCAGCGTATCGGCCGGGCCGCGGCGGGCTCGTCAGCGGCTCGCGAGGACGACGACGACGTCGTCGGGCGGGGGAGCGCCCTCCGGGTGCGCCTCGGCGGTGTCCACCCAGCCCGGGGCCGGCGCGAAACGGGTGGTGCGCTGGTCCGCCCGGACCCAGGTGCGTCCGTCGAAGGACACCTCGGCGACGCCCAGCGCGTCCGCCTGCGCGACCGCCCAGTGCGCCGCCGCCCAGCCCGCGGGCTCCCCGGGCGTGGGCATGACCACCCGGTCCCCGTCCGTGCGCGGGGCCGGGAGCGCCGGCCCGAACGCGGCGCCGAGGGCTCCGGCCGCCCGGCCGGGGTCCCCGGAGCGCTCGGGCTCGTCGAGCACGCAGTTGAGCGAGGCCTCGGTGGCGCCGGTCAGGCTGCCGGCGAGGGCCCGGGCGACGCCCTCGTGCCGGGCGTATGCCTCCGGGTGCGCGGAGCGCTGGACCGCCTGCGCGGCGTCGGTGACGGACATCGTCTCGTAGTCGAGCTCGGCGAGACCGTCGTAGAAGGCGGCGGTGGCGTAGGCCGGGTCCATGATCTGCTCGACCGTTCCCCAGCCCTGGGAGGGGCGCTGCTGGAACAGCCCCACGGAGTCCCGGTCCCCGTAGTCGATGTTGACCAGCTGTGACTCCTGCATCGCGGTGGCCAGGGCCACGACCGCCGCGTACGGGTCGGTGCCGCGCGCCACGGACTCCGCGGTGATCAGGGCGGCGTTGGCCGACTGCTCCGCGGAGAGGGTGTGCCGCTGCGGCTCCCCGTCCCCGTCCGTGCTCGAGACCACGCACCGGGGCTCCCCGGCCGAGGGCCGGCCCGCGCGCAGCTCGACGGCCACGAGGATCCCCGCCGCGAGCACGGCACCGACGAGCAGGAGCACGAACAGCGGCAGCCGCAACGACCTGCTGAGGCTGCCGGGGACGGGGGAGGACACGAACGCTCCTGAGCAGGCGGGAGGGGCAACGGACGGGGAAACGGGCGCGGGAGAGGGACGCCCGACGCCGCGCAGGGCGGGACGTGCCCGTCCTGGCGCGGCGTCGGGCGGCGGACGGCGCCCGCGGTGCTCAGTTGGCGTGCAGCGCCGCGTTGAGCTCCACGGTCCCGCCGGCGCGGGGCAGCACCTCGACCGCGCCGGTGAGGGAGTTGCGGCGGAACAGCAGGTTGGACAGGCCGGAGAGCTCCGAGGCCTTGGCCGTGGACCGTTCGCCGTCCGAGTGCACGCTCACGCGGGTCCCGGCGGTGACGTAGAGACCGGCCTCGACCACGCAGTCGTTGCCGAGGGAGATGCCGACGCCGGAGTTCGCGCCGAGCAGCACGCGCTCGCCCACGGAGATGCGCTCCTTGCCGCCGCCGGAGAGGGTGCCCATGATGGAGGCGCCGCCGCCGACGTCCGTGGCGTCGCCCACGACCACTCCCGCGCTGATCCGGCCCTCGACCATGGACTGGCCCAGGGTGCCGGCGTTGAAGTTGACGAAGCCCTCGTGCATCACCGTGGTGCCCTCGGCGAGGTGGGCGCCGAGCCGGATCCGGCTGGCGTCGCCGATCCGCACGCCCGTGGGGACGACGTAGTCCACCATCCGCGGGAACTTGTCCACGCTGTGCACGGTCACGTGCCCGCCGGAGGCCTTCATCCGGAGCAGCGCGGAGGTCAGCTCCTCGGCGAGCACGGGCCCGCGGTCCGTCCAGGCGACGTTCGCCAGCAGGCCGAAGACGCCGTCGAGGTTCAGGGTGTTGGGCCGGACGAGGCGGTGGGAGAGCAGGTGCAGGCGCAGGTACGCGTCCGCGGCGTCGGCGGGCGCGGCGTCGAGGTCGATCACGGTCTCGAGGATCTCGCGGCGGACGTTGCGGTCGGGGTCGGCGGTGGCCGCGAGCCGCAGGTCCGCGTCGAGGGAGGTGTCGACCGCGCCGGAGAGGGACGGGGTGGGGTACCAGACGTCGAGGACGGTGCCCTCCTTGGGGCCCGAGGCCACGACGGTGGCCAGGCCCAGACCGGAGGCGGGACGGGAGGTGGAAGCAGTCATGGCCTCCATCCTACGGGGGACGCCGGTCCCGGGCCGACCGGCGGGGACGGCCGCCCCGTTATGCTGGCAGCCATGATCGCACCGGAGCTCGACCTCGCCGCGGACCCCGCCGACCTGACGGCCGCCCTCATCGACATCGCGTCCGTCTCGGGCTCGGAGGGCCCCCTCGCCGACGCCGTCGAGGCCGCGCTGCGCCGGCTCCCGCACCTCGCCGTGCACCGGGACGGGGACGCCGTGGTAGCGCGCACCGACCTGGGCCGCGCCGAGCGGGTCGTGCTCGCCGGCCACCTCGACACCGTGCCCCTGCCGACCGCTCCCAGGGCTCGGGGGACCGTGCCCTCCACGTGGACGGGCACCGGCGGCGACCGGGTGCTCTACGGCCGGGGCGCCACCGACATGAAGGGCGGGGTGGCCGTCCAGCTCGTCCTGGCCGCGGCCCTGACGGCGCCGAACCGCGACGTCAGCTACGTGTTCTACGACCACGAGGAGGTCGACGCCGCCGCCAGCGGGCTGGGCCGGCTCCAGCGGCACGCCCCCGAGCTGCTGGAGGCGGACTTCGCGGTGCTGCTCGAGCCCACCGACGGGACCGTGGAGGGCGGGTGCAACGGCACGATGCGCGTCCGCATCACCACCACGGGCCGCGCCGCCCACTCGGGACGGTCCTGGATCGGGGAGAACGCGATCCACAAGCAGGCCGGCATCCTGGCCCGCCTGACGGCCTACGAGCCGCGGACCGTGACGGTGGAGGGGCTCGACTACCGGGAGGGGCTCAACGCGATCCGGATCGGCGGCGGCGTGGCCGGCAACGTGGTCCCGGACACCGCCCACGTGGAGATCAACTACCGCTTCGCCCCGGACAAGAGCCCCGAGGACGCCGTGGCACACGTGCGGGAGGTGTTCGACGGCTACGAGCTCGAGCTCACGGACCTCTCCCCGGCCGCACGGCCCGGCCTGGACCGTCCCGCGGCCGCCGCGTTCGTGGCCGCGGTGGGCCAGGAGCCCAAGCCCAAGTACGGCTGGACCGACGTGGCCCGCTTCTCGCAGATGGGCGTGCCCGCCGTGAACTTCGGCCCCGGGGACGCCCTGCTGGCCCACACGGACGACGAGCACGTGCGCGCCGACGCGGTCCGGGAGTGCTACCGGGCGCTCGCCGCGTGGCTCACGGCCTGAGCGGCGTCAGACGGTCGTCTCCTCGGCGGCCATGGGCCCCTCGGCCGGCTTGGTCCGGCCCGCGGTGCGGTAGCTGAGGAAGCGGGACAGCCACGCGGCCAGCACGGTCAGCAAGTAGTTGATGAGCACGAAGAGCAGGGCCACCACGAACAGCGTCTGCAGGATGTTGCCGTCCCCGGAGCCCAGGCGCCGGGCGCTCGCGAGCAGCTCCGGATAGGTGATGATGTAGCCCAGCGCGGTGTCCTTGAGGATCACCACGAACTGGCTGACCATCGAGGGCAGCATTGCCGTCAGGGCCTGGGGCAGCTCGATCATCCGCAGGGACCGGGAGGGCGTGAGCCCGATGACGAGCCCTGCCTCGCGCTGACCCTTGGGCAGCTGGTGCACGCCCGAGCGGATGAGCTCGGCGATGACCGACCCGTTGTAGAACATCAGCCCCAGCACCACGGCCCAGAACGGCACGTTGGCCGGTTCCACGAGGCCGGCGCGGCCGATCCCCAGGTAGAAGAAGATCATCATCACCAGCACGGGCACGGCCCGGAAGAACTCGACCACCACGGTGCAGACGAAACGCACCGGGGCCAGCTGCGAGAGCCGGCCGAGACCGAAGACCAGGCCGAAGACGATCGAGAGGACCACGGCCAGCAGCGCGGCGCGCAGGGTGTCCCACAGGCCCGGCAGCAGGAAGTTCTCCCACGCGCGCGCGGTGAACAGCGGGGACCACCGGTCGGCGTCGAGCTGGCCCTGCTCGGCGAGCGCGCCCAGCACGATCCAGGCCAGCGCGGCGATCAGCAGGACGCCCGCCACGTTGAAGAGGAGCGTGAGCCGGCGCGCGCGCGGCCCCTGGACGTCGAACAGGACGTTCTGGGTCTTGGCCATCAGCGCTTCACCGCCAGTTTCCGGGAGGCCCAGGTGGTGAGCAAGCCCACCGGGACGACAATGAGGACGAAGCCGAGGGCCACCACCAGGAAGATCGCGATGATCACGTCCGGGCGGAACTCGATCATGGTCTTCATGAGGGAGGAGATCTCGGTGACCGACGCGGCCGCGGCCACCGTCGTGTTCTTGGTCAGCGCGATCAGGGTGTTGCCGAGCGGGGTGATCGCCCCGCGCAGCGCCTGCGGGAAGACGACGAGCCGGGCCGCCGGAAGGAAGCTCAGCCCGATGGCCCGGGCGGCCTCGGCCTGTCCGGCCGGCACCGTGTTGACCCCGGAGCGGATGGCCTCGCAGACGAAGGCCGCGTGGTACAGGCTGAGGCCGATCACGGCGTAGAGGAAGAAGTTCCGGTCGAAGTCCGCGGAGAGGTTGACGCCGAGCTGGCTCCACACGCCCAGGACCAGGAAGACCAGGATGATGGTCAGCGGCGTGTTGCGGAACAGGTTCACGTATCCGGTGCCCAGCAGCCGCAGCGACGCGATGGGGGAGATGCGCATCAGGGCGACCAGCGCACCGAGCACCGCCGAGCCGATCGCGGCCCAGAAGGTCAGCTGGATGTTGACCCAGAAGGCGGCCAGGACGTTGTACTGCTCCAACAGGCTGGCGAAGTCGGTCAGGTAGTCGCTCACGGGAGCTCCCGGGGATCGGGCTGGTGCTGGGTCACGCGAGGGCCCTTCGTCATGGATCGATCAGCGTGCTGCTCCTGCGTGGGCCCGTGGCCGGCCGGATCACGGCCGGCCACGGGGTGCTCACGCGTCCGTCGTCACTCGCCGCAGGGCTCGGGCTCCGGCGGGTTGAGCTCCTCGTTGTAGGAGTAGTCGGCCCCCTCCGTGTTGGCGGTGACCGCCTCCTCCCAGGCGCCCTCGTCGACCATCTTGGTGATGGCCTCGTTGACGGCCTCGCACTGGTCGGAGCCCTGGGGCAGGCCGACGCCGTAGCGCTCCTCCGAGAACGTGTTGCCGACCACCTTGAACTTGCCCTGGTTGGCGTCGGTCGAGGCCAGGCCCGCCAGGATGATGTCGTCCGTGGTGACGGCGTCCACCTGGCCGGACTCCAGCGCGGTGAGGCAGTCGGCGTAGCCGGGTTGCTCGACGAGGTTGGCGCCCGGCTGGTCGTCCTTGACCCGCTGCGCGGAGGTCGATCCCGTCACCGAGCAGAGGTTCTTGCCCTCGAGGTCGGCGGGGCCGGTGATCGAGGACTCGTCGGCGCGGACGAGGAGGTCCTGGCCGGCCACGAAGTAGGGGCCCGCGAAGTCCACGGTCTGGTCGCGCTCGTCGGTGATCGAGTAGGTCGCGAAGATCATGTCCACCTGGTCGTTGGAGAGCATGTTCTCCCGGTTGGCGGACGGGGACTCGACCCACTCGATCTGGTCCTCGGCGTAGCCGAGCTCGTTCGCGACGTAGGTCGCGACGTCGACGTCGAAGCCGGTGTACTCCTCGCCGTCCCGGAAGCCGAGGCCCGGCTGGTCGTACTTGATGCCGATCCGGACGGACTCGCCCGAACCGCCGGTCTCCCCGCCGCCGGTCTCGCTCCCGCCGCCGGCGTCGCCGCCACCCCCGCACGCGGTGAGGGTCAGGGCCGCGGCCGCGGCCATCGCGGCAAATCCGAGGGGTCTGGTGTTGCGCATGGTGTGCTCCTTGCTGTGGGAGTGGTGGCGTTCGGTCGGAGGGACGGGTGGGCGGTCAGTGGCCGAGGATCTTGCCGAGGAAGTCCTGGGCGCGCGCGGAGCGCGGATTCGTGAAGAACTCCTCGGGGGTGTTCTCCTCGACGATCTGACCGTCGGCCATGAACACGACGCGGTCGGCGGCCTTGCGGGCGAAGCCCATCTCGTGGGTGACCACGATCATCGTCATGCCCTGCTTCGCCAGGGCCACCATGGTGTCGAGCACCTCGTTGATCATCTCGGGGTCGAGGGCGGAGGTGGGCTCGTCGAAGAGCATCACCTTGGGCTCCATGGCCAGGGCCCGGGCGATGGCGACGCGCTGCTGCTGGCCGCCGGAGAGCTGCGCGGGCAGCTTCCCGGCCTGGTTGTCGACGCCCACGCGGGTCAGCAGCTCCATGGCCTGCTTCTTCGCCTCGCCCGCCGACTTCCCCCGCACCTTGACGGGGCCCAGGGTCACGTTCTGCAGGACCGACTTGTGGGCGAACAGGTTGAAGGACTGGAAGACCATGCCCACGTCCGCGCGGAGCTTCGCGAGAGCCTTGCCCTCCTCGGGCAGCCGCTTGCCGTCGATGAGGATCTCGCCGTCGTCGATGCTCTCGAGCCGGTTGATGGCCCGGCACAGGGTCGACTTGCCGGAGCCGGAGGGTCCGATCACGACCACCACCTCGCCGCGCTTCACCTCGAGGTTGATGTCCCGGAGCACGTGCAGGTCCCCGAAGTGCTTGTTGACGTGCGACATGCGGACCAGGGCCTCGGCCGTCCCCGCGGTGGGGGAGGCCGGTGCGGCGGCCGGCGGAGTGGCGTGTGACATACCGGAAAGATATCCCAGAATCGTTCGGCGTGATGCCGGACACGTGGCAATCATGTGAATTGCTTACCCGTCCGTAGAAATGTTGCGGCGTCCGTGCCCGCACGCCCGTCCGCACCGGCCGGCGCATAGCCTGGGAGCATGACCGAACTCCTCGTGGTGCTGACCGGGCTCGTGCTGCTGCTCACGGTGGCGGGCGTCGTGGTCCTGGGCCGCGACCGGCTCTCCGGCCGGATCGCACCGGCCCGGGACGGGATCGCTGTGGGGCGCGCCCCCGACGCCCCGCTCGTGCTGCCCGAGCGCCCGACGGCGGAGGACGTCGAGCGGATCGCGTTCTCCGTCCGGCGCCGCGGCTACGACCCCGCGGAGGTCCACGCCGTGCTCGCCCATCTCGCGGACCGGCTGCCGCCGCCGGAGGACCCGCCGTCCCGCCCGGTGCCGGGGGCGTGAGCGCCCGGCCGGCCACGGCCCGCCGGTGGGCACAGGCGCCCTGGTGGGCACAGGCCCTGCTGGTCTGGGCGGCCTCCCGGATCTGGGCGTGGGCCGTGTTCACCACGGTGGGCCGGCAGCAGGGCCCCGGCCCGTGGGGGGACGGCGCCCTGGGCTACCTCGAGTTCACCGGCACCTGGGACTCGGACTGGTACGAGCGCATCGCCCGGGAGGGCTATCCCGCGGTCCTGCCCCGGGACGGGTCCGGGCAGGTGCAGGAGAACGCCTGGGCCTTCTACCCGGTCTTCCCGCTGGTCGTCCGGACGGTCTCGGCGGTGACCGGCTCGGGCTGGGACGTCACCGCCTCGGCCGTGTCCCTGACGGCGAGCCTCGGCGCCGTCCTGCTCGTCCACCGGCTGTTCCTCCGGTTCGCCCCGCCGGCCACCGCCCTGTGGGGCCTCGCGTTCGTGGCGTTCAGCCCGGTGGCCCCGGTGCTCCAGGTCCCCTACGCCGAGTCGCTGCACCTGCTCCTGCTCGCGGGCGCGCTGCTGCTGGTGGCGCGGGGGGATCACCTCGCGGCCGCCCCCGTGGTGCTCCTCATGTGCCTGACGCGCCCGGCGGGGGTCCCCTTCGCCGCGGCCCTCGGGATCACCTGGCTCGTGCGTTCGGTGCGCCGGCACCGGGCCGGGGAGCTGCGCCGTGCGGTGGACGCCGCCGACGGGCTGCTCGCCCTCGCGGTCTTCTCCTGCGGCGCCGCCCTCGCCTGGCCGGCGGTCGCGTGGGCCGTCACGGGCGAGCCGACCGCGTACACGGACACCGAGACGGCGTGGCGGGGCGGTGGTGGGCTGGAACCCGTCGTGCCGTGGTTCGACGCCGCCGCCGGGCTGTTCGGGCCCGTGCTGGGGCCGGCGGCGCCCGTGCCGCTGGTCGCGGGGGGGACGGTGCTGCTGCGCGCCCGCGTGGTGCGGGACCGGTTGGATCTGCTCACACGAGTGTGGCTGGCGAGCTACGCCGTCTACCTGCTCCTCTTCCTCCATCCCCAGAGCAGCACCTTCCGGCTGCTGCTGCCGCTGTTCCCGCTCGCCCTGCCGCTGGCCGCGGTCTCGGACGCGCGCGCCTACCGGGTGGCCTGCGTGGTGTTCGGCGCGGTGCTCCAGCTCGTCTGGGTCGGCTGGCTGTGGCACTGGAAGCAGCTGCCCGGGGGCGGGGACTACCCGCCCTGACCCCGCGCCGGCCACGCCGACGTGTCCCCCGGGCGCCCGGGTGGTCCGGGTCCACGGCGGCGGCTCGGATAGGATGGGCTTCACACCAATCGAGGAAGAGGAGTTCCCACATGGCGGCCATGAAGCCGAGAACCGGTGACGGACCGATGGAGGTCACCAAGGAGGGGCGCAGCCTCATCATGCGGGTGCCGCTCGAGGGCGGCGGACGGCTGGTGGTCGAGCTGAAGCCGGCCGAGGCCGTGGAGCTCAAGGAGTGCCTGGCCGGCGTCACCGAGTGACCCCCGGCGCGGACGACGAGGGGCCTGGCACCACGAGGTGCCGGGCCCCTCGCCGTGCGCGGGACCCGCCTCCGGCGCCGGAGGGCGGCGGACCCCGCGCGGGAGGCGGCCGCTCAGCGGCGGACGGCCAGCAGCAGGCCCGAGCCGGTCGTCAGCAGGGCGGTGCTGAAGCGCTCGTCCTCCCGGAACAGCCGGTGCACGGCCCGCATGGTCCGGGTGTTCTCCTCGCGGTTGGCCGGCTGCGCCACCTTGTCCTGGGACAGGGCGTCGTTGACCACGAGCAGCCCGCCCGGGCGCAGCAGCCGGACCGCCTCCTCCGCGTAGTCGAGGGTTCCCTCGGCGTCGGCGTCGAGGAACACGAGGTCGTAGGCGCCGGCGCTCAGCCGGGGCATCACGAGGGACGCGCGGCCGGGGATGGTGCGGGTCCGGCTCGTCGGGATCCCGGCCTCGCGGAACGTGTCGCGGGCGGCCCGCAGCGCCCGGATGTCGGTGTCGATCGTCGTCAGCACGGACGTGCCGGGCAGCCCGCGCAGCAGGGCGAGACCGGACACCCCGGCGCCCGTGCCCACCTCGACCACCGTCCCGGGCCGCGCCGCCGCGGCGAGCACGGTCAGGGCGGCGGCCGTCCCCGGGGTCACCGGGGGGATGCGCAGGGCCAGGGAGCGCTCCCGGGCGCGGTAGGCGAGCTCGTCCTCGGCGGCGAACGCCTCGGCGTACGACCAGCTCGTCGTCTTGTCCGCGCCCATGGTCCGCCCTTCGTCGCTGTAGTGGATGCGCGCCATCCTACCGGCTGGGCTCCTGCGCCCGGCCACCGTCCAGTCGGCATCCAGCTTGCCGGTCGATCATGAAGACGTTCACCACGTCTTCCATGGACCCGTTCATGGAGCCGGCCGCGGCGCGGGACCGACCACGGACCCGGCCGGACCGTCCTGCCCGAACCGCCGCACGAGGAGGACCGATGCCCCGCCCGGACCGCACCGCGCCGGCCCGCCGCAGCAGCGCGGTCCCCGTGGCCGCGGCCACCGTGAGCGCGGTGCTCACCCTGGTCCTGGGCTCCGGCTACGCGGTCGGGCGCACGGTCGTGGCGCAGTCCGCGCACAGCGCCGAGGAGAGGGTGCCGGTCTCGGCGTGGCACGGCACCGACGGGGTGCTGCACGCGGACGAGGTGTCCGCGGCCGGGCTGCGCGCGGAGGGCTGGACCGTGCCCACCCTGGCGTCGGACGGATTCCGGGTGGTCTCGATGACCCGGGGCACCCTGTCCGGGCACCCGGTCGTGGCCGTCCGGCTCCTCCGCGGCGACGACGAGGTGGTCGTGGTCGAGCAGCGCGGTCGGGTGGACCGGAGGAACCCGATGGACGGGCTCTCCGGGCTGCCCGTGAGCGCCGAGGGCCTCGAGCCCGTGGCCGTGGAGGGCGTGCCCCTGTGGGTGGACGCCGGGCCGCCGTGGCGCGCGGTCCTCGTGGGGGACGAGGTCGTCTACACGGTCTCGGGGGACTCCGGCCCGTCCTCGATGGCCCGCACGGTGGGTCTCGTCGTGGCCGACGAGCGCGGGCGCGTCGTGGAACCGACCGCGGGGGACCCCGGAGTCGTCGAGACGGTGCTCGTCGGACTGGGCGAGATCTTCGGCTGACCGGTCCGCGGGCCCCGGACTGGTAAAATCTCGTCCTGTGCTCGGCATCAACGGCGGCGAAGCGATCATCCTGGTGCTCCTGGCCCTGTTCATCATCGGGCCGGAGCGGTTGCCGGAGTACGCGGAGAAGCTCAAGGACCTGGTCAAGACCGCCAAGCGCTACGCGACCGGCGCCACCGAGGAGCTCAAGGAGACCCTCGGGCCGGAGATCGCCGACGTCGACTGGCGCAAGCTCGACCCCCGCCAGTACGACCCCCGCACCATCGTGCGCCAGGCCCTGCTCGAGGACGACGAGCCGGCGGAGCCCGCCGCGACGCGGCCTCGCCCCGGGCCGGTGCTGACCCGGCTGGCTCCCGGCGAACGGGCGCCCTTCGACGTCGAGGCCACCTGAGCCGACCCCTGCGCCCGGGAGCGCGGGGCCGGCAGGACGTCAGCGCGGCCCCAGTCCCAGCGGCCGCCCGGCGAGTCCGCGCGGGCGGGCGCCCAGCGCGTCGGCGACCGAGCGCAGGGCGACCGCGGCGGGCGAGCCCGGTGCGGACCACACGACCGGGCGGCCCGCGTCCCCGCCCTTGCGCAGGGCGACGTCGAGGGGCACGGCGCCGAGCAGCGGCACCTCGTAGCCGAGCCGGCGGGTGAGGGAGTTCGAGATGCGGGTACCCCCTCCGGCGCCGAAGAGCTCGAGCACGCTGCCGTCCGGCATCGGCATGCCCGCCATGTTCTCGACCACCCCGGCCACCTTCTGGCCGGTCTGCACCGCGAGGGCCCCGGAGCGCTCGGCGACCTCGACGGCCGCCTGCTGGGGCGTGGAGACCACGAGCACCTCCGCCGAGGGCAGCAGCTGAGCCACGGAGATCGCGATGTCGCCCGTTCCCGGCGGGAGGTCGAGGAACAGGTGGTCCAGGTCCCCGAAGTGCACGTCCGTGAGGAACTGCTCCACGGCGCGGTGCAGCATGGGCCCCCGCCAGGCCACCGGCTGGTCCGGGTCCACGAACATCCCGATCGAGATGACCTTGAGCACCCCGGCGCGCCCGGAGTCCTCCCGTGCCCCCTCGGGGACGTCCACGACGGGGGGCAGGATCATGTCCCCGACCTGCGTGGGTGCCCGGTCGATGCCGAGCAGCCCCGGGACGGAGAACCCGTGGACGTCGGCGTCCACGATGCCCACCGACCGGCCCCGCGCCGCGAGCGCGGCGGCGAGGTTCACGGTGACCGTCGACTTGCCGACACCGCCTTTGCCGCTGGTCACGGCGTGCACCCGCGTCAGGGAGGACGGGTCGTTGAAGGGGACGGTCCGGGTGTGGCCCACCCGCTCCTTGAGGGCGGTCCGCTGCTCGGGGGTCATCACCCCGATCTCGACGTCCACGGAGCGCACACCGGCCACGGTTTTCACGGCGTCCCGGACGTCCCGCTCGATGGTCGAGCGGAGGGGGCAGCCGCTGATGGTCAGCAGCACGTGCACGACGGCGTGGCCGGCGTCGTCGAGGGCGGCGGAGCGGATCATCCCCAGCTCGGTCACGGGCCGGCGCAGCTCCGGGTCGAGCACGCGGTCGAGCGCCGCGCGCAGCGCGGGGTCGAGGGCCTCGGGGGCCAGGACGTCGTCGGGGCGGGGCTCAGGCACGGGGGATCCCTCGGGTCTCGGGGGCGGTGGGGCGGTCGGGGTTCCGGCTCCTGCGGCGCGCGGCCCTCCTCGGCGGCGTCCCCGGCTCGTCGGCGTCCGGGGCGTCGTCCTGGGACTCCAGGATCTCCTCGAGCACCGAGCGCAGCTCCGAGCGCACGAAGTCGCGGGTGGCGACGTCGCGCAGCGCGATCCGCAGCGAGGCGATCTCCCGGGTCAGGTACTCGGTGTCGGCGAGGTTCTGCTGCGCGCGGCGGCGGTCCTCCTCCTGGGTCACCCGGTCCCGGTCGTCCTGCCGGTTCTGCGCCAGCAGCAGCAGGGGCGCCGCGTAGGAGGCCTGCAGCGAGAGCATCAGCGTGAGCAGCGTGAAGTTCAGGTCCTTCGAGTCGAACTGCAGCTCTCGGGGGGCGATGGTGTTCCAGCCCAGCCACAGGGCCACGAACACCGTCATCCACAGCAGGAACTGGGGCGTGCCCATGAAACGGGCGAATCCCTCGGTCATCCGGCCGAAGGCGTCGGGGTTCGGCCGGAACCGGTCCAGCAGCCCGGGCCGGTGCTCGCGCGGCTGGTCGAGGGCGTTGCCGCGGGGGCTGACGCGGGGGCGCCGGGGCTCGCGCTCACTCATACCGCTTGCCCACCTTCCGGATCGGGGTCCCGTCGTCGGCGGTGCGCCAGTCGTCGGGGAGCAGGGCGTCGAGGACGTCGTCGATCGTGATCGCCCCGACCACCCGGTCGTGGTCGTTCACCACCGGGATGATGGTGAGGTCGTAGGTCGCGAGCTCGCGGGCGACCTCCTGCAGGGAGGCGAGGTCGGAGACCGGCTCGAACGAGCGGTCGATGAGGTTGCCCACGGCCTCGGGCGGGGGATAGCGCAGGAGCTTCTGGGTGTGCACCATCCCCAGGTACTTGCCGGTGGGGGTCTCCAGCGGCGGGCGGGAGACGATCACGGCCGCCGCGACCGCGGGGCTGAGCTCCTCCTGGCGGATGTGCGCGAGCGCCTCCGCCACCGTGGCCTCCGGCGGCAGGATGATCGGCACGGGGGTCATGAGCGAGCCGGCCGTGCCCTCCTCGTACTCCAGCAGGCGCCGGACGTCCTCGGCGTCCTCGGGCTCCATGAGCGCGAGCAGCTCCTCGGCCTGGGCCTCGGGCAGCTCGTTGAGCAGGTCGGCGGCGTCGTCGGGCTCCATCTCCTCGAGCACCGTGGCCGCGCGGTCAGGCTCCATGTTGGTGAGGATGTAGACCTGGTCCTCCTCCGGGAGCTCCTCGAGGACGTCGGCGAGCCGGTCGTCCTGGAGCTCGTGGGCGATCTCGAGCATGCGCTTGGCCGACATGTCGTGGAGCTCGTCGGCGAGGTCGGCCGGCTGCTGCTCCTCGTGGGAGGCGACCCACTGGGTGGCCGGCTGGTGGCCCGCGGCGGAGGGGTCGCCCGCGTCCTCCCAGTCGATGATGAGGGTCTCGTTGCGCCGGCGCATCAGGCCCCCGCCCGCGCCGGTGCGGCGGACGAAGAGCTGGGTGATCAGCCAGTCCCCGGTGTTGCGCTTGCGCTCCATCGCCATGTCCTCGACCGTGGCCGAGCCGGAGCCGTCGCGCAGCACCACGGTGCGGTCGAAGACCTCGCCCACGGCGAGGGTCTCCGCTCCGCGCTGCTCGAAGCGGCGAAGGTTCACAAGGCCCGTGCTGATGATCTTCTCCGCATCGATGCTGGTCACGCGGGTCATCGGCACGAACACCCGCTTCTTGCCGAGGACCTCCACCACGAGGCCGACCACGAGGGGCCGCCGGGAGGAGCGGCCGTACCGGGAACTGCCGCGCATGAGCACCACGACGTCGCGCAGCCGCCCCAGACGGTCCCCCAGGGGGTCGAACACGTCCAGGCCGATCAGGCGCGCGATGAAGATCTTGTCGATGCTGCTGCTCACCGTACAAGACTACCCACCGGCAACCCGGGGCCCGTCGCGGGGCGGGGCGCGGGGTCGGGCGCGCGACCGGGGCGGGGCGCGGGGTCGGGCGCGCGACCGGGGCGGGGCGCGGCGGGGAGGGTGGATGAGGGAGAATGGGGGCATGAGCTCGCCACGGTCCCTGCCCCCCGCCAGTCCCGCCGTCCGCGGTCTGCCCCGCGGGGAGGTGATCGGGCGCTACGGCACATACGCCGACGCGCAGAAGGCCGTGGACCACCTCGCGGACGAGCAGTTCGAGGTGGACCGGATCGCGATCGTCGGCAACGACCTCAAGTCCGTGGAGCAGGTGACCGGCCGGCTCAGCTACCCGAAGGTCGCGGGCCAGGGCGCGCTCAACGGCATGGTCTTCGGGGCCTTCCTGGGGATGATCCTGTCGCTGCTGGGCGGGGAGCAGTGGCTGTCCACGCTGCTCGTGTCGGTGCTGATGGGCGGAGCCTTCTGGATGCTGCTCGCCACCATCACCTACGCCACGCAGCGCGGGAAGCGGGACTTCACCTCGACCAACCAGATCGTGGCCACGTCCTACGACGTCGTGGCCGCCCCCGAGGTGGCCCAGCGCGCCCAGCAGGTGCTGCAGGGACTGCGGGGGCTGCAGAGCCTGCCCCGGACGGCTCCCGCACCGCGGCCCGCCCCGCCGCAGGGACCGCCGCAGGGGGCGCGACAGGACCCCGCCCAGGCCGGGACCCTGGGGCGGCCCGCGGCGGGGGCCCCGTGGCAGCGGCCCTCCCACGGTGCTCCCGCGGAGCCGGCCCGCGGTCCTGCGGGTCCCGCGCCGGCGGCTACGGCGGAGGGCCAGGACGAGCAGGCCGCTGCGCCCGGCCGCTCCGCGATGTTCCAAGACCTCCCCGACGGCCGGCCCCAGTACGGCATCAGGCTCCCCGCCGGAGAGCCTGCAGAGGACACCGCCGCCCGGGACGCCGTGGGGCAGGACGCGTCCGGGCAGGGCGCCGCAGGGCAGGACAGCGCGGGGCGGGACGCCGCAGGGAGGGACACCGGCGGGCAGGGACCGGGAGCCGACGGGGCGGAGCCGCCGGCCGGCGGGAGCACGTCCACCGGCGCCTCCCGCTGAACGGTCGCCGGCTCAGCTGGGGTCGACGCCCTCCCGGGCGTGCCACAGCCCGGTCATCCACGCCTCGACCTCGTCCGGGGTGCGAGGCAGCCCGGACGAGAGGTTGACGTTGCCGTCCTCGGTGATCAGGACGTCGTCCTCGATCCGCACGCCGATCCCGCGGTACTCCTCCGGCACCGCGAGGTCCTCCGCCTTGAAGTACAGGCCGGGCTCGATGGTGAACACCATGCCGGGCTCGATGACGCCGTCCACGTAGAGCTCCCGCTTGGCCTGCGCGCAGTCGTGCACGTCGAGGCCCAGGTGGTGGCTCGTGCCGTGCGGCATCCACCGCCGGTGGTGCTGGCCCTCCGCGGAGAGCGAGACCTCTGCGGGCACGGGCAGCAGCCCCCAGCTCTCCAGCCGCCGCGCCAGGACCTCCATGGCCGCGGTGTGCACGTCCCGGAACCGGTTGCCGGGCACCGCGGCGTCGAACGCGGCGTCGGCGGCGTCGAGGACCGCCTGGTAGATCCGCCGCTGGACCTCCGTGTAGCGCCCGTTCACCGGCAGAGTGCGGGTGATGTCCGCGGTGTAGAGGGAGTCGGCCTCCACCCCCGCGTCCACGAGGATCAGCTCCCCGGGGATCACCCTGCCGGTGTTGCGGATCCAGTGCAGGACCGTGGCGTTGTTGCCGCACGCCGCGATGGTGTCGTAGCCGAGGTCGTTGCCGTCCGTGCGGGCGCGGGCGAAGAAGGCGCCCTCGACCATGCGCTCGCCGCGGTGGCGGTGGCCCGCGGCGGCGGGGAGCACGTGCACGATGTCGGTGAAGCCGGCGATGGTCGCGCGCACGGCCTCGCGCAGCTGCCCGACCTCGTGGGCGTCCTTGACGAGCCGCAGCTCCGAGAGCGCCTCGGCGAGCTCGCCGTCGAGGGCGTCCGAGGACTCGAGGTCCACCCCGGTGTTGATCCGGGAGGTGTCCACCAGGGCGTCGACGTTCAGGTCCACCTCGCGCACGAGCCGGATCCGCAGGCCGCCCAGCGCCGTGGGCCCGGCGTTCTTGGTGACGGCGTCCTCGAGGCCCCCGAGGTCCCGGGTGCGCAGCCCGTAGGCCGCTGCCAGCTCGTCGAGGGTGGGGCGGGGTCCGACCCAGAACTCGCCGTTCTTGGCGTCGGCGTAGAACTCCTTCGAGTCCCGGCCGGCCATGGGGTGGAAGTACAGGGTGGCCTCGTGGTGGCCCCCGTTGTCGCCCGCGCCCTCCCCGACGGGCTCGAGCACCAGCACGGCGTCGGGCTCGTGGTCCACGCCGAGACCCGTGAGGTGCGCGAACGCGGAGTGCGGCCGGAAGCGGTAGTCGGTGTCGTTGGAGCGGACCTTGAGCGGCCCGGCAGGGAGCACGAGCCGCTCGCCGGGGAACCGGTCGGAGATCCGCCTCCGCCGCTCGGCGGCGAAGTCCGCGACCGGGGCCCGGTCCACCTCGGCGGGCTCCGTCTCGGCCCACTGGGACGCCAAGAACTGCTGGAAGGCGGCGGAGTCGGGGCGCTGGGAGCGGTTCTCGACCCGGTCCGAGAGCGGTTGCGTGGCGTCCTGGGGTGTGGTGCTGTGCTCTGTCATGATTCCTTCCCTCGCGTCGTCCGTCTCATCGTGCCACGGGAGGCGGCGGGCCGTCCGGCCGGGACCGGTATCGTGGAGCGGGTGAAGATCGACCTGCACACCCACTCGTCCGACTCCGACGGCACGGAGAGCCCGGCGGACGTCGCCCGCGCGGCGCACGCGGCAGGCCTGGACGTCTTCGCCCTCACCGACCACGACACCACGTCCGGCTGGCAGGCGGCCGGGGACGCCGCCGTGGCCCTGGGAGTCGCCTTCGTCCCGGGCATGGAGATCTCCTGCACCACCGACGACGGGATCTCGGTGCACCTCCTCAGCTACCTGCACGACCCGCAGGAACCGGGGCTGCTCGCCGAGATCGAGTCCTCCCGGTGCTCCCGGCGCACCCGGGCCGAGCGGATGGTCGAGCTGCTGTCCGAGGACTACCCGATCGACTGGGACGTGGTCCAGGACCACGTGCGCGAGGGCGCGACCGTGGGCCGCCCGCACATCGCCGACGCTCTGGTCACCGTGGGGGTCGTGGAGAACCGCACCGCGGCCTTCGCCTCGGTGCTGCACAGCCGCTCCCGCTACTACGTCCCCCACTACGCCCCGGACCCGGTGCACGCGGTGCGCCTCGTGCGGGCCGCCGGCGGCGTCCCGGTGTTCGCCCACCCGCTCGCCGCGGCCCGTGGCCGGGTCGTGGGCCCGGAGGTCTTCGAGGCCATGATCGACGCCGGTCTCGGCGGGCTCGAGGTCGCGCACCGCGACAACCCCGACGACGCCCGGGCGCGGCTCGTCCGGATGGCCTCCGAGCACGACCTGGTAGTCACGGGCTCGAGCGACTACCACGGGGCCGGCAAGCCCAACCGGCTGGGGGAGAACCTGACCTCCGTCCAGTCGCTGGTGCGGATCGAGGAGCAGGCCGGCTCCGGCGTCCCCGTGCGCTATCCCTGAGCGGTCCAGGGACCGGCCTGCCCCGGCCCCTGCACGCGCGCGGGCCGGTGCCCGGCCCGGCCGGACGGCCCTGGCCCGGACCTCCGCCGTCACCGGTGGAGCCCGAGCTCAGTCCCACACGGTCGCGCCCGGCAGGCGTGACCGCATGACCTCGATCGCCTCCGGGTTGCGGTCCACGCACACGAACCGACGGTCCAGCTGCCCGGCCGCGGCGCCGAGCGTTCCGGAGCCGGCGAAGAAGTCCAGCACCCAGTCGCCGCGGGCGGAGCTCGCGGCGACCATCCGCCGCACCAGGCCCACGGGCTTCTGCGTGGGGTAGCCGGTCTTCTCGCGGCCGGTGGGGGAGACGATGGTGTGCCACCACACGTCCGTGGGCAGCTTGCCCAGCCGGACCTTCTCCGGGGTCACCAGACCGGGGGCCATGTACGGCTCCCGGTCCACCTCGGCGGTGTCGAACAGGTACCGCTCGGGGTCCTTGACGTACACCAGGACGTTGTCGTGCTTGGCGGGCCAGCGGCGGCGGGAGCGCCCGCCGTAGTCGTAGGCCCAGATGATCTCGTTGAGGAAGCACTCCCGCCCGAAGATCGCGTCCAGCATGACCTTCGCGTAGTGCACCTCCCGGTAGTCCAGGTGCAGGTACAGCGTCCCGTCGTCGGCCAGCACCCGCCACGCCTCCCGGAGGCGGGGCTCCAGGAACCCCCAGTAGTCGGCGAACGCGTCGTCGTAGCTGCGCAGGGCCCCCAGCACGGTCGTGTAGGAGCGGCCCGCGAAGCCGGTGCGGTCGCCCTCGCCGGCGGCGGCCGGGGTCACGGTGGACTCCCGCCGGCGCTGGGTGCGGCCGGTGTTGAACGGCGGGTCCACGTAGATCATGCGGAAGGCCCTGCCGGGCAGCCGCCGCAGGAGATCCAGGTTCTCCGCGGCGACCACCGCGTCGGGGCCCTCGGCGTCGAAGGCGAAGGGGCTCACTCGCCGGCGGTGCCGCTCTGCTCCTGCGGGGCCCCGCCGTTGCGGCGGCGGCGGCGGCGCCGGGTGGTGCCGTCCGAGGTCCGCTCCACCGACGTCTGCCGGGCGGTCTCGGGGGCCGTCTCCCGCGTCTTCCCCCGGGGTCCCCGGCCGTCCTCGCGCGGAGCGGCCGACGTCGCGGCGTCGTCGCGGCGGCCGCGGCCGCCGCGCCCCTCGCCATGGCCGGCACCGCGGCCCTCGCCACGGCGGGAGTCGCCGCGGTCGCGCGAGCGCCCGTCCTGGCCGTTGCCGCGCGGGCCGCCCTTGCGCCCGCCGGGCTCGCCGAGGTCCTCGAGCACCTCGGCGCCGAGCCCCTCGTGGGTGCGCTGGGAGCGGGGGAGCCGGCCCTTGGTGCCCTTCGGGATGCTCAGCTCCTCGTACAGGTGCGCGGAGGAGGAGTAGGTCTCGCGGGGCTCGGGGATGCTTAGCTCCAGGGCCTTGTCGATCAGCCGCCAGCGGGGGACGTCGTCCCAGTCCACGAACGTCACGGCCGTGCCCTTGTTGCCGGCGCGGCCGGTGCGTCCGGTGCGGTGCAAGTAGGTCTTCTCGTCCTCGGGGCACTGGAAGTTGATGACGTGCGTGACGTCCTCGACGTCGATGCCGCGGGCGGCGACGTCCGTGGCCACGAGCACGTCGACCTTGTTGTTGCGGAACGCGCGCAGCGCCTGCTCGCGGGCGCCCTGGCCCAGGTCGCCGTGCAGCGGGGCGGCGGCGAAGCCGCGGGTGATCAGCTCGTCCGCGAGCTTGGCCGCGGCCCGCTTGGTCTTGGTGAACACGATCGTGCGCCCCCGGCCCTCGGCCTGCAGGATCCGGGCCACGACCTCGTCCTTGTCGAGCTGGTGCGCCCGGTAGACCACCTGTCGGATGTCCTTCTTGGTGGCACCCTCGTCCGGCGCGGCGGCCCGGATGTGCATGGGCTTGGTCATGTAGCGGCGGGCCATGGCCACCACGGGCCCGGGCATCGTCGCGGAGAACAGCATGGTCTGACGGACCTCGGGCACGGCCGAGAGCAGCTTCTCGACGTCGGGCAGGAACCCGAGGTCGAGCATCTCGTCGGCCTCGTCGAGCACCACGGCCCGCACGGCGGAGAGGTCGAGGTGGCGCTGCCGGTTGAGGTCGATGAGCCGGCCGGGGGTGCCGACGACGACCTCGACGCCCGCCTGCAGCTGCTCGATCTGGGGCTCGTAGGCGCGCCCGCCGTAGATGGTCGCCACCCGGGCGTTGCGGGTCCGCGCGGCGGTCGCCAGGTCGTGGCCGACCTGGACGGCGAGCTCGCGGGTGGGCACCACGATGAGCGCCTGCGGGGCCCCGGGCTTCTTCAGCTTGTCCCACCCCGCGTCGCCGCGGCCCACGACGCGCTGGACCACGGGGATGCCGAAGCCGAGGGTCTTGCCCGTGCCGGTCTTGGCCTGGCCGATGATGTCCTGCCCGGACAGCGCCACCGGCAGGGTCATGGCCTGGATGGGGAAGGGGTGGACGATGCCCTCGGCCGCGAGGGAGTCCACGATGTCCTGGCGCACCCCGAACTCGGCGAAGTCCTGGGGCAGCGGCTCGGGGTGCTCGGTGGTCTCGACGACCACCTCGGGGGTGCCGTCGAGGACGGTCTCGTCGCCGGGCGCGGCGTCCGGTGCGGTGTCGGTGATGTAGTCGGTCACGGTCGGGTTCCTTCGTTCGGGCACGCCCGCTGAAGGGAGGGGACCTCAGGGTCCGGCCTCGGGGCCGCCGTGCTGGCGGACGCCGGGGGCGTGCGTTGGGTGGAAGCCGATCGTGAGCGTGCGCCGCCTCGACCGGGTGGGCCACGGGAGCGTGGCGCCCGGATCCGGTCCTGCGCGAGGCCGCCGTGCGGGGCCTGTTCGCGGGGAGCGGGGGCGAGTAGGTGTCTGTCGTTCGTGGGATCGCGGGTACGACCGGTCATCCAGTGCGCTTAACAGTCTAGCCCGACGACCGCGCACGCTCCGTGCGGTCGCCGGGCCGGGTCCGCCGCGCCGGGCGGACGGGGCCTCAGCCGTCCTTGGCGAAGGGGGTGAAGCCGACCGCCCGCTTCTGCTCGGCGCCGACGGCGGCGTAGCCGATGACGCCGGCGGGGACGACCGTCACGTTGCCCTTGGTGTCCGTCAGGGTCAGGGGGGACCCGGAGGACATGGCCGCGGTGATCAGCTCCACGGCCTCCGGCGCCTCGAGCGCGGACTCGACGACGATCTCCCGGGCGACGTGCTGAACACCGATCTTGATTTCCATGGTTCCTCCTGGACAGGGCTGCGGGGTGCGTCCCGGTCAGTCTAGGAGGGCGCTACTGCCAGTCCTCGTCGATGATCGAGATTCCGCCCCAAGCTAAACGGAAGATCTGGCGCTGGGCCTCGTCCCGTCCGCCGGTGCCCGGATTGCGGATCCAGTGCACCGCGGCGGTCTGCGCCATGCCGGTGAGGGAGCGGGAGACGAGCACCGCGTGCGGGTGGCTCAGCCCCGCGTTGGGCCCGAGGACCCCGGCGATCGAGTCCGCCACGGCCAGGTGGAAGTTCTCGAAGCGCTCCGCGACCTCGGGGTCCGCCAGCAGGTCCGACTCGAAGATCAGCCGGTGGGCCTCCGGGTTGGCCTCCACGAAACCGAAGTAGACGTCCAGCATGGACTCCACCCGCTCGCGGTTCACGTCGCTGCCCTGCAGGGCCGAGACGAGCCCGGTCGAGAGCTCCAGGAGGTAGTGGTCCACGAGGGCCAGGTACAGCTCGCGCTTGCCGGGGAAGTGCTGGTAGAGGACGGGCTTGCTCACCTGGGCGGCGTCGGCGATGTCGTCCATGGACGACCCGTGGTAGCCGTTCGCGGAGAACACGGTCAGCGCCGTCTCGAGCAGCTGCCGCCGGCGGGCCTCGCGCGGGAGGCGCGCGGGGCGGCCTCTCCTGGTCTCTGTCATGAACCGTTCCTCCTCAACCGGCCGGCGGCGCCGGCCGAACGAATGCTGCCTACCCCGCGGCCTGGGAGCGGCGGGCGACCTCCGCCGGCGCCTCGTCCGCCGGCGCTGCGGTCACCTCCGCAGCGGGCTCGGGGACCTCGATCCCGTACAGCGCCGCCAGTCCGGTGATGTACTCGTCCTGCCGGCCCTGCGCGGCGAGCTCGCGCGCGCGGACGGTGGGGGTGTGCAGGAGGGAGCGGACCATGCGCCGCATCGCGAGCTCGATCTGCTCCTGCGCGGCCGTGCATCCGTGGTGGGAGGTGACCTTCTCGAGCTCGGCGTCGAGGACGGCCATGGTGTGCTTGCGCAGGGCGACGATCGCGGCGTCCATGTCGCGGGCGTCCTGGCTCGCGGCGAACTCCTGGGCGGCACGCTCGACGATCCCGCCCGCGGCGTCGACGGACTCCCGGGTCTCGTCGGGGGCGGCCACCCGCACCGACTCCAGGGTGATGAGCTCGACGCCGGCCAGGTCCGCCACGGCGGGGTCGAAGTCCCGGGTCAGGGCCAGGTCGACCACGGTGCGGGCCCCGGCGGGGAACGCAGCGGCACCCATGGGGGCGGAGCCGCCGCTGCAGCCGATCACGACGTCGGCGCGCTGCAGGGCCACGGCCAGCTCCTCGGTCCCCACCGGCGTGCCGCCGCGGTTCTCCGTGAACTGCTCGGCCCGGCCCGATGCCGAGTACACCTCGATGTCGGCGCAGCCGCGGTCGCGCAGGGCGGCCATGGTCGCCCCCGCGTAGGCGCCCGTGCCGAACACGAGGGCGCGGCGGGAGGCCCAGGTACCGGACGTGACGTCGTCGGCGAGGTCCAGGGCCACGGAGACGATGGAGCGGCCTCGCTCGCCCAGGGCGGTCTGCGTGCCCACTTTGCGGGCGGTGCGGGCGGCCGCCTCGAACAGCCGCTGGAGCTTGCCCGAGACGGTCCCGGCCTGCTGGGCGTCGTTGAGGGCGCGCCGGACCTGCCCGGTGATCTCGCGCTCGCCCACCACGGCGGACTCCAGCCCCGAGACCACGGTGAAGAGGTGGCGCGCGGCGCCGGAGTCGGTGTAGGCCCGCAGGGAGTCGGCCACGAACTCGGGGTCGAGCCCGGCGCGGGAGCCGATCTGCTCGGCGAGGTCGGCCAGGACCCGGTCCAGCGCCGCACCGGACGAGACGCCCGGGGCGACCTCGAGCTCGCCGTAGATCTCGAGCCGGTTGCACGTCGCGAGGGTCACGGCACCCCGGAGCGGTCCGTTGCGGACCATCTCCTCGGACAGCCCGAGCGCACCGGTGCTGAGACGCGCAACGGTGTTCAGATCGACGTTCTGGTGGGAGGCGACGAGTGCGAAGAGGACCACAGTGCATTCATACTAGACGGTCACCGCGGATCCGTGCCTCGGTGACGTCCGAGAGACCGCTCACGTCCGTCACCGAACCACCCGTCGGGCGGTCCGGTGACGCTGCGTCGGTAAACGACGTCGGTGTTCCTTGGCACAATGGGAGCACTATGCCTACCACCCCTGAGACGGCGAGCACGCCGGACACGTCGACCGCAGCCGTTCCCGGGCACCTCACGGGCGGCACCCACCCCTCGGCGGCGTTCCAGCGCCTGACCGGATCGCTCGGGGCGCTGCCGCAGGGGCACCCTCTGCGCTCCGCCGGCACGCTGGACGCCCCGCTGCTGCAGGCCCTCACGGGCCGTGCGCCCGACCGCCGCCCGGTGTGGTTCATGCGGCAGGCGGGCCGGTCGCTGCCGGAGTACCGGACCCTGCGCCAGGGCACCGCCATGCTCGACTCCTGCCTGGATCCGGCGATGGCCGCCGAGATCACGCTCCAGCCCGTGCGCCGGCACGGAGTCGACGCCGCCATCTTCTTCTCCGACATCGTCGTCCCGATGCGCGTGGCCGGGGTGGACGTCGAGATCGTCCCGGGCCGCGGGCCCGTGCTGGAGCGCCCCGTGCGCACGGCCGCCGACGTTGCAGCCCTGCCCGAGCTCGCCGAGGCGGCCCTCGACCCGGTCCGCGAGGCCGTCGCCCGCACCGTCGCGGACCTCGGCTCGACCCCGCTCATCGGCTTCGCCGGGGCGCCGTTCACCGTGGCCGCCTACATGGTCGAGGGCGGGCCCTCCCGGGACCATCTGCTGCCGCGCACGATGATGCACGCCGACCCGGCGGCCTGGCGGGCGCTCGCCGAGTGGGCGGCCCGGACGTCCGGGGCGTTCCTGCGCGCCCAGGTCGAGGCCGGCGCCTCCGCCGTGCAGCTCTTCGACTCCTGGGCGGGCTCCCTGTCCCTGGCCGACTACTCCGCGCACGTCCTGGAGCACTCGGCGGCCGCGCTGCGCGCCGTCGAGGACCTCGCCGTACCCCGCGTCCACTTCGGGACGGGCACGGGCGAGCTGCTCGGCGCGATGCGGGACGCCGGCGCGGACGCGGTGGGCGTGGACCACCGGATCCCGCTGGTGGAGGCGAACCGGCGGCTCGGGGGGTCCACCGTGCTGCAGGGCAACATCGACCCTGCCCTGCTCGCCGCGCCCTGGCCCGTGCTCGCCGAGCACGTGCGCGAGGTGCTGCGCGGCGGGGACTCGGCCCCGGGGCACGTCGTCAACCTCGGCCACGGTGTCCCGCCGGGCACCGACCCGCAGGTGCTGACCGACCTCGTGTCCTTCGTCCACGACCAGCCGCTGGAGCAGACCCCGGGCGGTGGACGGCCGTGAGCGCGGCGCCGGACGGACGGTCCGCCCGACGGACCCCGCCCCGCTCCGCCCTCGTCGTGGGCGGCGGCGTCTCCGGGCTCGTGGCCGCCCGCGACCTGGCCGCCCGCGGGCTGCGTGTCACGCTGGTCGAGGCCGAGGACCAGCTCGGCGGAGCCGTCGGCGCCCACCAGGTGGCCGGCCTCGTCCTGGACTCCGGCGCCGAGTCCTTCGCGACCCGCTCCCGGGCGGTCCCCGACCTGCTGGACGAGCTCGGCCTCGGCGAGCGCGTGGTGCACCCCAACCGTTCCGGCTCGTGGCTCTTCCTGCCGGAGGGCGCCGTGCCCGCCCCCGACTCCGGGATCCTGGGCATCCCCGCCGACCCGACCGCCCCCCGGCTGCGGGCGGCCATCGGCCGGGCCGGCATGCTGCGCGCCGGCCTCGACCGCAGGCTGCCGGCGTTCGTCGGCATGACCGAGCGCTCCCTCGGAGGCCTCGTCCGGGCCCGGATGGGGGACCGGGTGCTCGACCGGCTCGTCGCGCCGTTCGCCATGGGCGTGCACTCCGCCCACCCCGACGACCTCGACGTCGACGCCGTGGCCCCGGGCCTGCGCCGGGCGCTGCGCGAGCACGGCTCCCTCGGCGCCGCGGCGGGCGCCCTGCGCCGCGCCGCGCCCGCGGGGGCGAACGTGGCCGGGCTGCGCGGTGGCATGAACGCCCTGTCCGAGGCCCTCGTGCACGATCTCGAGCGGGCGGGCGTGAAGCTCGTCACCGGCTACGACGTCATCGCCCTCGACCGCGACCCCCGGCGCGAGGGCTGGATGGTCATCCAGCGCCAGCCGCGCTTCGGCCACAAGACCGCCGTGGCGCGCGGGGAGCTGCTCGTGATGGCCGCCGACGGCACGGCCGCCGTCCGGCTCCTGGCCAGCCACGAGGAGGAGCTCCAGCGGTTCGCCCCGGAGGCCGGACCCCAGGTGGCCCTGGCCACGCTCGTGGTCGACGAGCCGCGCCTCGACGGAGCCCCCCGGGGCACCGGCCTGCTCGTGAGCGAGGACGCCCGCGGCGTGCGCGCCAAGGCCCTCACCCACGCGAGCGCCAAGTGGGACTGGGTGCGGCAGGCCGCAGGCCCCGGCCGGCACGTGCTGCGGCTCTCCTACGGCCGTGCCCAGCCCGACGCCTCCGCCGTGCCCCCGGAGGTGGCCCTGCCCGACGACCAGCTCGTCCGCCTGGCCCTCTCCGACGCCTCGACCCTCCTGGGCATGCCCCTGCGACCCGCCCAGCTCGTCGGCGCGGACATCGTGCGCTGGCGCTCCGCGCTGCCCCGCGCCGGCGTCGGGCACGCCCGGCGGGTCGCCGACTTCCGGCGGGCGCTGGCGGAGCTGCCCGACGCCGTCGCGGTGGGCGGGTGGCTCGCGGGAACGGGCCTCGCCTCCGTCGTCGCCGACACCCGGGCCCAGGTCCGCCTCCTGCTCGCCGAGGCGGGCGTCCCGGACGACGCGCCGGCCGCCGATCCGGCGCGGACCCCACCGACCAGCACCCCAGGAAAGGACTGAGCCTTGTCCCACGACACCAGCCCCCTCGAGCACGGCGGCCGCCCCGCCGCCCGGCCCGAGCCGACGCAGGACGGCGGCGCGGAGCGTCTGCACTGGGCCGTCTGGTCGGTGTTCGCCCGCCCCGCCGGCGGCGCCGAGGCCCGCACGGCCGGCGACGACGCCTCAGCGGCCGCCGCGTTCGACGGCGTCGTCGAGCAACTGGCGGCCGAGGGCGTGACGCTGCGCGGCGCCTACGACGTCTCGGGGATGCGTGAGGACGCCGACGTCCTCACGTGGCTGCACGGCGACGACCCCCAGGCGCTCCAGTCGGCGGTCCGCCGGTTGCGCCGCACGGAGCTCCTGGCCGGCACCGCGCAGGCCTGGAACGCGATGGGGGTCCACCGGGACGCCGAGTTCACCCGGAACCACTCGCCGTCCTTCGCCCGCGGTGTCGCCCCGGAGAACTGGGTCTGCGTCTACCCGTTCGTGCGCTCCTACGAGTGGTACTACATGAACGCCCAGCGCCGCGCCGAGATGCTGCGCAACCACGGCATGGCGGCGCGCGACTACCCGCAGGTCCTCGCGAACACCATCGCGTGCTTCGGGCTCAACGACTTCGAGTGGCTGCTCGCGCTGGAGGCACCCGAGCTGGTGGACCTCGTCGACGTGATGCGGGCCTTCCGCAACACGGAGGCCCGGCTGCACGTGCGCGAGGAGACACCGTTCTACACGGGTCGCCGCCTTCGCACCGAGGAGCTCGCGGAGGTGCTCCGGTGAGCGCCGAGAACGCCCTGTCGCGGGCCCGCGCGCACGCGCCCGAGGACTACGACGCCGTCGTCCTCTCGTCCTTCGGCGGGCCGGAGGGGCAGGACGACGTCCTGCCGTTCCTGCGCAACGTCACGAAGGGCCGCGGCATCCCCGACGAGCGGCTCGAGGAGGTCGCCACCCACTACCGGGCCAACGGCGGCGTGAGCCCCATCAACGCCCAGAACCGCGCGCTGCGCTCCGCCCTCGAGGCCGAGCTGCTCGGCCGGGGCCTGAGCGTGCCCGTGCTGTGGGCCAACCGCAACTGGGCGCCCTACGTGACGGACGTCGTGCGGGAGTGCCACGCGCGCGGCCTGCGCAAGCTCCTGGTGCTCGCCACCAGCGCCTACTCCAGCTACTCGGGCTGCCGCCAGTACCGCGAGGACTACGGGGTGGCGCTCGAGGAGCTCGACCTCACGGCAGGGATGCAGGTCGACAAGGTCCGCCAGTACTACGACTCCGAGGGCTTCGTGCAGCCCTTCGTCGAAGGCCTCCAGGAGGGCCTCGCGCAGGTGCGCGATCGGCTCGGTGCCGACGGCGGCAGGATCGCGATCCTGTTCTGCACCCACTCCATCCCCACGACCGACGCCGAGGCCTCGGGCCCGGCGCGGATGGACTTCGAAGAAGGCTCCGCCTACGTCGCCCAGCACCTGGCGGTGGCGCGGACCGTGCTGGAGCGCGTGGGGCCGGAGGAGCTCGGGGACCACACCTGGGACCTCGTCTACCAGTCCCGCTCCGGGCCCCCGCAGGTGCCGTGGCTCGAGCCGGACGTGAACGACGCCCTCGAGGAGCTCGCCGAGCGCGGTGTCGCCGGCGTGATCCTCGTGCCGCTGGGCTTCGTCTCCGACCACATGGAGGTCAAGTGGGACCTCGACACCGAGGCCCTGGAGACCTGCGAGCGGCTCGGCCTCCCAGCCGTGCGCACCCCCACCGCGGGCACGCACCCGGCGTTCGTGGCCGGGCTCGCGGATCTCGTGGAGCAGCGCGTCGCCGGGCGCACGGCCCCGCCGCGGGTCTCCGCGTGCGCCCGGGGCACGTGGTTCGACGACTGCGCCCCGGACTGCTGCGTCAAGGTGCTGCGCGGCGCCGCGGGGCCCCGTCCGACCATCGCGCAGCGCCCCCAGGGCGAGCCCGTCCCGGTCGACCTCGACGAGGCCGGGGAGGTGCGGTGGGCGTGACGGCCGCGGCGCAGGAGCGTCCGGCGTTCCGGGTGGGGACCCGCGGCTCCCGGCTCGCGCTCACCCAGACCACCACGGCGGCCCGCGCCGTCGCGGCGGCCGGCGGGCTGGAGCCGGAGCTCGTCACGATCCGCACCGAGGGCGACGTCCTGACGGGACCCCTGTCCCAGATGGGCGGCACCGGGGTCTTCGCCACTGCCCTGCGGGCCGCGCTGCTGGCCGGCTCCGTGGACCTGGCGGTGCACTCCCTCAAGGACCTGCCCACGGCTCCCGTGCCGGGCCTCGAGGTCGCCGCGGTGCCGGAGCGGGAGGACCCCCGCGACGCCCTGTGCGCCCGCGACGGGCTGACCCTCACCGGCCTGCCCCCGGGGGCGAAGGTCGGCACCGGCTCGCCGCGCCGCGCGGCGCAGGTGCGCGCGGCGCGTCCGGACCTGGAGATCGTCGACATCCGGGGCAACGTGGGCACCCGGCTGGGGCGGGTGGCCCCCGGTGACCTCGACGCCGTGGTGCTGGCCGCCTCCGGGCTGCGGCGCCTCGGACTCGAGGACGCGATCACCGAGCTGATCGAGCCCTCCGTCATGCTCCCCGCCCCCGGACAGGGCGCCCTCGCCCTGGAGTGCCGCACGGAGGACGCCTCCGGCGACACCCCGCTCGCCGCCGGCCTCGCCGCGGTGGACCACCTGGGGACCCGTCTGGCGGTGACCGCCGAGCGGGCGCTGCTGACCCGGCTCGAGGCGGGGTGCGCGGCCCCCGTGGGCACCTTCGGGCGGATCGAGGGCGGCGAGCTCGTGCTCGACGTCCTCGTGGCCGACCCGGACGGCAGCCGGCTCATGCGCCGCAGCGGCCGCACCGCGGAGCGTGGCGTCGACGACGCCCGCGCCCTCGGCATCCGGCTGGGCGACGAGCTTCTCGCCGACGGCGCCGGCCGGCTGGCCCGGTTGACGCTCTGAGACCCGTGCCGCACCCCGGTCCCGCCGACCGCTCCGCCGACCCCGCCGCAGACCTCCGCGGCGCCAGGGTCGTCGTCACCCGCTCCGCCGACCGGGCCCGGGAGCTCGTGGAGCTGCTGCGCGGGCACGGGTCCCGGGTCCGCCTCGCTCCGCTGCTGGAGGCCACCCTGCCCCGGGACACCGGTCCCGTGGCCGCCCTGCTCGACCGTGCGGCGGACCCGGGTTCCGCGGCGCGGACCTGGCTGGTGGTGACCTCGGTCAACGCGGTCCGGGCGCTGTGCGCGGTCGCCGGGGACCCGGCCGGCCCCGACCTGGGCGACCGGTTGGCGGCGGCACGGCGGGCCGGTCTGCGCGTGGCCGCCGTGGGGGACGCCACGGCCACGGCCCTCACGGCGGCAGGGCTGCCGCCGGTCCTCGTGCCCGGCACGGTGCACTCGGCCGCCGGGCTGCTCGCCGACTGGCCGCCGGAGCCCGCTCCCGGCACGGTCCTGCTGCCGCTCTCCGCCCGGGCCCGGCCCGTCCTCAAGAGCGGCCTGACCGCGCGGGGGTACCGGGTCCTGACGGCCACGGCCTACGAGACCGTGCCCTGGCCGGCCGCCGCGCCGCTCGTGCGGCCGACCCCGGCCGACGACGTGGACGACGTGGACGAGCTCCACCGGTCGGACCTGCTGGCGGTCCTGGCCGCGGGCCAGGTGGACGCCGTGGTGCTCACCGCGCCGTCCCACCTCGCCGAGCTCGTGGGCGACGACCCCGCCGTCCTGGCGGGTACCGTCCTCGTGGCCATCGGCGAGCCGACGCGCCGCGCCGCCGCCGACCGCGGCCTGCCGTCCGTGGCCGCGTCCCTGCCCACCCCGGAAGGGATCCGCGACGCCCTCGCCCGGGCCCTCGTGGCCCCGGAGCCGGCCGCCCGCGCCGATCCGGGGGCCCCCGCACCGACCCCGACGGCGGGGATCCCGGCCCCGGCCGCACCGACGACACCGACCCCGACGACCGAGGAGACGAACTCCGTGACCCACCGAACCCCGCGCTACGACCTGGTGTCCCGCCCCCGCCGCCTGCGCACCACCCCGGCCGTGCGCCGTCTCGCCGCGCAGACCAGGGTCCATCCGTCCGACCTCATCCTTCCCGTGTTCGTCCGGGAGGGCCTCGCCGAGCCCGTCCCGCTCGGCTCCATGCCGGGGGTCGTCCAGCACTCCATGGACTCGCTCCGGCGCGCCGCCGCCGAGGCGGCCGCCAAGGGCCTCGGCGGATTCATGGTCTTCGGCGTGCCGGCCGCGCGGGACCCCGAGGGCAGCGCGGGGTGCGACCCCGAGGGCATCCTGAACCGGGCGCTGCGCGCCGTCCGCGCCGAGGTCGGCGACGACCTCGTGATCATGGCGGACCTGTGCCTGGACGAGTTCACCGACCACGGCCACTGCGGCGTCCTGGCCGAGGACGGGACGGTGGACAACGACGCGACCCTGGAGATCTACGGCCGGATGGCCGTGGCCCAGGCCGAGGCGGGCGCCCACGTGCTCGGCCCGTCCGGCATGATGGACGGCCAGGTCGGCGTGATCCGCGCCGCCCTGGACGAGGCCGGTCGCCCCGACGTCGCCGTCCTGGCCTACTCCGCGAAGTACTCCTCCGCGTTCTACGGCCCGTTCCGCGAGGCCGTGGACTCCCAGCTCCAGGGGGACCGCCGCACCTACCAGATGGACCCCGCCAACCGCCGGGAGGCCCTGCACGAGCTGCAGCTGGACCTGGACGAGGGCGCCGACATGGTCATGGTGAAACCCGCCATGAGCTATCTGGACATCCTCCGTGACGTGGCCGAGGTCTCCCCGGTGCCCGTCTCCGCGTACCAGATCTCCGGCGAGTACGCCATGATCGAGGCCGCGGCCGCCAACGGCTGGATCGACCGGCGGGCCGCGGTCCAGGAGTCCGTGCTGTCCATCCGCCGCGCGGGCGCCGACTCTGTGCTCACCTACTTCGCCGTCGAGCTCGCGGACTGGTTCCGCGACGAGAACGGCCTCTCCTGAACCCGACCGTCCCCCGAGCCGGCATCCCCGGCGAAAGGAAGCAGACAGAACCCATGAGCGTTTCCCAGGAACTCTTCGACCGCGCGCGCAAGGTCATGCCCGGCGGGGTCAACTCCCCGGTGCGGGCCTTCGCGTCCGTGGGCGGCACCCCTCCCTTCATCACTGCGGCCAAGGGCCCGTACCTCACCGACGTCGACGGCCGCGAGTACGTGGACCTCGTGAGCTCGTGGGGGCCCGCTCTCGTCGGGCACTCCCACCCGGCCGTCATCGAGGCCGTGCACGAGGCCGTGGAGCGCGGCCTGTCCTTCGGGGCGACGACGCGCGGCGAGACCGAGCTGGCAGAGCTCGTGGTCGAGCGGATCGGCGCGATCGACGAGCTGCGCATGGTCTCGACCGGCACCGAGGCGGCCATGACCGCGATCCGGCTGGCGCGCGGCGTGACCGGCCGGGACCTGGTCGTGAAGTTCGCCGGGTGCTACCACGGGCACGTGGACTCCCTGCTGTCCGAGGCGGGCTCCGGTGTCGCGACCCTCGCCCTGCCCGGCTCCGCCGGGGTCACCGCGGCCACCGCGGCCGAGACCCTGGTGCTGCCCTACAACGACCTCGCCGCCGTGGAGGAGGCCTTCGCCGCCCACCCCGGCCGGATCGCCGCCGTCATCACGGAGGGCGCCCCCGCCAACATGGGCGTGGTCGCCCCCGGCGAGGGCTTCAACGCGGGCCTGCGCCGGATCACCCGGGAGCACGGGGCGCTGATGATCTTCGACGAGGTGCTCACCGGGTTCCGCGTGCACGAGGCGGGCTACTGGGGCCTCACCGCGGCCGGGGGGGACGGCTGGGAGCCCGACCTGTTCATGTTCGGCAAGGTCATCGGCGGCGGTCTGCCCGTGGCCGGCGTGGGCGGCCGCGCCGGGGTGATGAACCACCTCGCGCCCGTGGGCCCCGTCTACCAGGCCGGGACCCTGTCCGGGAACCCGGTGGCGATGGCCGCGGGCGCGGCGACCCTGCGCACCGCGGACCGGATCGCCTACCAGACCGTCGACCGGCGCTCGGCGCAGCTGCAGGAGGCCGTGCGCGCGGCGCTGACGGAGGCCGGGGTCGACCACTCGATCCAGTCGGCCGGCAACCTGTTCTCGGTGGCCTTCGGGACCTCCGCCACCGGTGTGCACGACTACGCGCAGGCCAAGGCGCAGGAGACCTTCCGCTACCCGGCGTTCTTCCACGCGATGCTCGACCAGGGCGTCTACCTGCCCCCGTCGGTGTTCGAGGCCTGGTTCCTCTCCGCCGCGCACGACGACGCCGCGATGGACCGGATCGTCTCCGCCCTGCCGGCCGCGGCCCGGGCGGCCGCCGAGGCGCGGCCGGCCGCCTGACTCCGGCCCCGACCCGGGCCGCCGGGTCGGGGCCGGGCCGCCGTCCCCGGGGAGCGCTCAGACGTCCTCGGGGCGGCGGAGCGGCCAGGCGCCGTCGACCACCGCGTCCGGGCGGGTCCGGCGGAAGTACTCCTGCAGCCCGGCGGCCTGCTCGGCCGCCCACCCGACCTGGTCGGCGTGGAGCGCGTCCGCGGGGCGCACCAGCTCGGGGAAGCGGCGGGCCATCAGCACCGCCAGCCGCTCCGTGGCGACCGAGTCCGCCGCCGAGGTGTGCGCCGCGGTGAGCTGGACCCCGTACTCCTCGCACAGCGCCCCGAGGGTGCGCTTGCCGCGCCGGTACCGGTGCACCTGCTTGTTGAGGACGTAGGGGTCCAGCACCGGGAAGGGCTGCGGCACCTCGACCCCGTGGCGCCGGCCCTCGTGGGCGAGGACCGTGAAGTCGTACGAGGCGTTGAACACCAGCACGGGCGTGCCCGCGGCGAAGAGGGCGTCCAGGACGCCGGCGATCTCAGCGACCACCGCCGCGGCGGGCCGTCCCTCGGCGCGGGCCCGCTCGGTGCTCACCCCGTGCACGGCGGCCGCCTCCTCGGGGATCTCCACCCCCGGGTCCGCCAGCCACTCCCACTCGTCCGTCACGGCGCCCGCGGCGTCGGTGCGCACCACGGACGCCGTGACGATGCGGGCCGTGTGCGGGTCGCGGCCCGTCGTCTCCAGATCGAAGGCGGCACGCGGACCCTCGGTCCACGCGGGTGCCGTGCCCGGGGCGCGGGGAACCCCCTCGAGGTCGAAAAGCACCTCCTGCTCCGCGGCGTCGTCCGGCGCGGGTGGAGCGGGGCTCGGCGCGCGCAGCGGGGCGGCGTCGAACAGGGGCAGCTGGTCGGTGGGGCCGGCGGGGCCTGTGGGCGAGGACATGGCTCCCACCGTACCGGCCGCCTCCGACCCGTCACGCCCGTCCGCCGGAGACGGAGCGCGGATCTCGATGCCGTGCCGGGCGGCCGCGGCCTGCAGCGCGGCGGGGTCCACCGGTCCTGGTGCGGGCAGCTCCCGTTGCGGGGCAGGCTCGCCCGCCTCGGCGGTGGACTCCTCGAAGCCGGCCGGGACGGTCAGCTGCAGCGTCCGCAACGGCTCGTCGCCCCGCACCCCGAAACTGTGCGCCGATCCGGCGGGCAGCAGGACGACGTCACCCTCGTGGGCCTCGAAGGTCTCGTCGTCGCACCGGGACCGGGCGGCCCCGGGATCACGTGGAAGCACTCGTCCTCCACGAGGTGCCGGTGCAGCGGTGGCACGAAACCGGGAGGACTGCGGAACTCGAGCACCGTCGACCGGCCTCGGGTCCGGGCACCGGTGACCTCGGCGGTGACCGGGCTCCCCAGGAGCCGGTTCGCGGTGCCCGCCTCGGGGCGCAGGACCGACCCCGTGGTCAGCGGTTGCTCCTCCAAGGCCGCACCTCGACGGTTCGCCACGGGTGCTCCGTCGGGGCAATCGACGCCGACTCGGACGAAGCACGGGAACCGTACGTGGACGCCCTGTGGGTCCACGACGACCCCGCTCTCTGCCGGTCGCTCGTGCTCACCTGCGGGTGGGGGAGGCGGAGTGCGCACGGCGGCCGGCCCGTCGGATGAGGGCCTCGCTGGAGCGCCCGCCGAGGGACCCCTGACGGGCGCGGAGTGCACCGGCGGGTCACCGCACGGGTGGCAACGAGCTGTTAGACCGTCGGTGCTCCGTGATGGGATGAGACCCATGCGCCACTCCGAGGACTGCATCCACGCCCCGAGCCACGTCGCGCCCGGGGCGGGTCCGGTGCGCTGGAGCCTGGTGCCCCCGCACGGCTCGGAGCCGCAACGCACCCCGTGGCGCCCGTGCGACCAGCAGGAGGAGATCGCCGGTCTCCCCGCCGGGTGCGGACCGCGGCTCGTGCTGGGTGGGCCCGGGACCGGGCGGACCCGGGTCCTCGTGGAGCTGGCGGCGCGCCGGATCGGCGACGGCCTGGACCCGGACCGGCTGCTCGTGCTCACGCCGTCCCGGCTCTCGGCCTCCCGGCTGCGGGACGACCTCACGGCCGCGGTCTCGGCCACCATGAGTTCCCCGCCCGTGCGGGCATGGCAGGCCTACGCCTTCGACCTGCTCCGGCGGGGCCAGAACCAGGGGTTGCTCCCGGGCGTCGCGCACGGTCCCAAGCTGCTGTCCGGCCCGGAGCAGGACGTGCTCATCGGCGAGCTCATGGCCGGGCACGCCGCCGGGTTCGGTGCCTCCGTCGTGTGGCCTCCGGACCTCCGGGAGGCACTGGCCACCCGCGGCTTCCGCCAGCAGGTGCGCGAGCTCTTCGACCGCATGTCCGAGTACGACCTCGCCCCCGACGACCTCCGGCGCCTCGCCCGGCGACTCGGGCGCCCGGACTGGGCGGCGGCCGCCACGATGCAGGCCGAGTACCAGGCCGTGCGCCGGCTGCGGATGCCGGAGTCCTACGACCCCGCCGCCCTCGTGACCGAGGCCGCACGGGTCCTCGAGGAGCAGCCGGAGTTCCTGCGGGCCGAGCAGGAGCGCCTCGACCTCGTCCTGGTGGACGACCTGCACGAGGCGACGCCCTCGATCCACCGGCTGCTCGCCGTACTGTGCCGGGGACGGGACACCGTCATGACGGCCTGCACGGACACCGTGGTCCAAGGCTTCCGCGGGGCCCGGCCGGACCTGCTGCGCACCCTCGAGGACCGGCTCGCCGAGCCCGCACGCCCCCTCCGGCGGCATCACCTGGGCACGAGCCGTCGGATGCCCGGGGCCGTCGCGGAGGTGTGGCAGCGCGTGGCCGAGCGGATCCCCGCCGTCGCGGGCGCCCGACACCCCCGCGTCCTCCGGCCCGCCGACGGCACCGGGGACGCCCGGGTCAGCGCGGACGCCGCGTCCGCGCAGGGTGAGGTCACCACGGTGGTGCTCTCGTCGCCGCTGCACGAGGCACGCTGGATCGCGCACCAGGTCCTGGAGCGCCACCTGGTGCACGGGGTCCCGCTGGCGGACATGGCCGTGGTCGTGCGCAACGGCCGCTACCTGGAGGGCCTCGAGCGACAGCTCTCCGCCCTCGGCGTGCCCGTCAGCACCTCCGCCGCGGAGACGCCGGTGCGCGACGAGCCCGCGGTGCGCCCGCTGCTGGGGGCCCTGCGCATCGTGACCGAGGCGGCCGCCGCGGCCGCGGGCCGCGAGGAGGACGCGCACTTCGGCGCCCTCACCGTCCAGGCGGCCGTCGACCTGCTGTCCTCGCGGATCGGCAACGCCTCCCCGATGGACGTCCGCCGGCTCCGTCAGCGGCTCCGGGCGGAGGAGCTCGCCGCGGGTGGTCTGCGCACCAGCGACGACCTGCTCGTGGAGGCCCTCGTGGCCCCCGGGGCGCTCGACGCCGCCGGCGTGCGCTCCGTGCCGGCCCGCAGGATCGCCCGGATGCTCACGGCCGGAACCCGCGCACTCCAGGAGGAGGGTGCCACGGCCGAGACCGTGCTGTGGGCGCTGTGGGAGGCCGCCGGGGTCGCCGAGTCCTGGCGGCGCCGCGCGCTGGAGGGCGGCCCGGCGGGAGAGCGGGCCGACCGCGACCTCGACGCCGTGGTGGGGCTGTTCGAGTCGGCCGAGCGCTACGTCGACCACCTTCCGGGGGCCGGCCCCGCACAGTTCCTGGACTACATCGACAACCAGGAGCTGCCCATGGACACCTTGGCCGCCCGCGCCCCGACCGACGAGACGGTCGAGATCATGACGCCCGCCACCGCCGCGGGCCGGCACTGGCCCGTGGTCTTCGTCGCCGGGGTGCAGGAGGGCGTGTGGCCCAACACCCGCCTGCGCGGGCAGCTGCTCGGCGCGGACCTGCTCACCGACGCGCTCGACCTCGGCGTCGACCCGGCCGCGCGGGTCACCCCCGTGACGCGGATGCGGGAGGTCCGCCACGACGAGCTGCGCTCCTTCTCCGCCGCGGTCTCCCGCAGCAGCGGCACGCTCGTGGTCACGGCGGCCTCCGGCGAGGACGAGCAGCCCTCGGAGTTCCTGGACCTGGTCGACCCGCCGGGGTCACGCCCCGGGGACGGCGCCCGGGCCGTGGTGGACGCCCCCCGGCCCATGACGCTGCGCGCCCTCGTGGCCGAGCTGCGGCAGTGGGTCCAGCTGCACGAGGAGGACCCGGTGCGCTCGGAGGCCGCGGCCCGGCTGCTCCACCGCATCGCCTCCTCCCCGCGCCCGGTGCCCGGCGCCCATCCCGACACCTGGTGGGGCGCCGCGGAGCTCTCGAGCACGGCGCCCGTCTTCGACGACGGGGTCCCCGTGCCCGTCTCCCCGTCCCGGATCGAGACCATCCACCGGTCCCCCCTCGACTGGTTCGTGGCCGCCTCGCGGGCCGAGGCCGCGACCGACCTGAGCCGCAGCCTCGGCTCGCTCGTGCACGCCGTCGCCGAGGAGCTGCCGGAGGCGTCGGGCGCCGAGCTCGTCGCCGAGCTCGAGCGCCGCTGGCCCACGCTGGGACTGCCGGACACCTGGGAGTCCGCGGTCCAGCTCGAGCGCGCCCGGCAGATGCTGCGCAAGTTCGCCCAGTACGTCCTGGATGCCCGCAGCAAGCACGGCCGCCGGCTGGCCTCCGTGGAGGGGGCGTTCAGCGTGCTCGTCCAGGGGCGGGCGCGCGACGCCCTGCTCCGGGGCCGCGTCGATCGACTCGAGCTCGACGAGCAGGGCCGCTACGTCGTCGTCGACCTCAAGACCGGCCGGAACCAGCCGGCCGGGGCGAAGATCGCCGAGCACCCGCAGCTCGCGGCCTACCAGGTGGCGCTCACGGCGGGTGCGGGCACGGCCATGGTCGCCGGCGAGGACGAGGCCGTCCTCGAGCTGCCCGACGGCACCGTGACGGAGCTCTCCGGCGGCGCCCTGCTCGTCCAGCTCGGCACCCGGGCGAAGTCCCCCTCCGTGCAGCAGCAGGACCCCCTCGACCCGGACGCCACGTGGGCGCGGGAGCTGATCACCCGGGCCGCGGAGCTCGTGGCCGGTGAACGGTTCACCGCCCGCCACGACCAGGCCGAGGGCACCTTCAGCGGGCACGGGTGCAAGCTGCCGCAGATCTGCCCGCTGTGCGCCGAGGGGCGGCAGGTGAGCGAACCGTGAGGACGGCCCCCAAACCCGTACCACCCGGACAGCAGGAGACGACAGCGCCCATGACCGATGCCTCCGGCACCACCGACGACGGCACCCGGCCCGACGCCGCCGAGCACCCCTACGGCGGCGTGGAGCCCCGGTACAGCCCCGAGGAGCTCGCCGATCTGCTCGGCGGCAACCTTCCCACGGCCCAGCAGTCCGCGGTGATCTCGGCCCCGCTCACCCCCCGGCTGGTCGTCGCGGGCGCGGGCTCGGGCAAGACCGCCACCATGGTCGACCGGGTGGTCTGGCTCGTGGCCAACGGCGTCGTCGCCCCGGACCAGGTCCTCGGCGTGACCTTCACCCGCAAGGCCGCCGGGGAGCTGGGGGAGCGCATGCGTTCCCGGCTCGCCCGGCTGCGCGCCCAGGGGCTCGTCGCGCCCGCCGGCGACGAGGCTGAGGACCTCCCGGCCGCTCCCCAGGACCCCACGGTCAGCACCTATCACTCCTACGCCAACACCCTCGTGCGCAACCACGGTCTGCGGATCGGGATCGAGCCGGACACCACGCTGCTCGGCCAGGCCCGCACGTGGCAGATCGCCGCGCAGACCGTGGAGGCCTGGACCGGGGAGCTGCTCGAGACCATGCCCGCGAAGTCGACCATGGTCGCCGCGGTCCTGGACCTCGCTTCCGCGTGCGCGGAGCACCTCGTGGACCCGGCGGACGTGGAGCGCTTCGCCGCCCGGCTGCTCGGCGCGCTGGCCACGACACCCCCGGGGCGCCGGAAGAAGACCCTGGGCGCCCAGCTGAAGAAGGTCGAGGACAACCAGCGCACCGCGTGGGTCCTCGCCGAGCTCGTGGCCGACTTCTCCCGGCGCAAGCACGAGGCCCAGGCCATGGACTTCGGTGACCTGCTCTCCGCCGCCGCCCGGCTGGCGGAGCAGGACCCGGCCGCCCGCCGGACCGAGCGCGGACGGCACCGGGTGGTGCTGCTCGACGAGTTCCAGGACACCTCGCACGCCCAGCTGCGGCTCTTCGCCGCCCTCTTCGGGCACGGGCACTCGGTGATGGCCGTGGGCGACCCCCAGCAGTCGATCTACGGCTTCCGCGGGGCCTCGTCCGGGCAGCTGTTCGGCTTCTACGACTCCTTCCCGGTCCCACCGGGCCAGGACGGGGAGCCCAGCTTCCTCACCACGGCGTGGCGCAACGACGCGCGCATCCTCGACGTCGCCAACACCGTCGCCGCACCGCTGCGGACCCTGCCGGCGTGGGCGCGCAGCACGTCCACCCTCGCCGTCCCCGAGCTCACTCCCCGGCCCGGCGCGGGCACCGGCCGGGTGCGGATCAGCCGGTACGCGACCGACGTCGAGGAGGCCGTCGCGGTCGCGGAGCGCGTCCGGGGCCGCCGGGAGCAGCACCGGGGCGACCCGGAGGAGCAGATGCCCACCATGGCGGTGCTCTGCCGCAAGCGCTCCCAGATCGAGCCGGTGCGCCGGGAGCTCGCCGCCCGGGGCATCCCCTACGAGGTCGTGGGCCTGGGCGGGCTGCTCAGTACGCCGGAGGTCTCCGACGTCGTCGCGACCCTCCGGGTGCTGGACGACCCCGGTCGCTCCGACGCCCTCGTGCGGCTGCTGGCGGGCGCCCGGTGGCGGATCGGGACCCGGGACCTCATGGCCCTCGCCGACTGGGCGTCGCACCTGGAACGCCGCCGCACGGAGGCCGCGCAGGCGGGCCGGGCCGAGGACCTGGAGAGCCCGGTGACCGCGGAGGAGGCCCAGGAGGAGGCCCTCGTCGAGCCCGATCTCTCCGACCACGCGTCCTTGATCGAGGCCCTCGAGACCCTCCCGTGGCCCGGCTGGACCTCCGCGCACGCCCGTACCCTGTCCGGGACCGCGCGGGAGCGCCTGACCAGGCTGCGGGCCGAGCTCGACCACCTCCACTCCTTCCTCTCCGACGACCTGCCGAGCCTGCTGCACGAGGTCGAGACGGTCCTGGGGCTCGACGTCGAGGTCGCTGCGCACCCGCACCGTCCCGTCCACCAGGCGCGGCGCAACCTGGACGCCTTCCACGAGGCCGCGCAGTCCTTCACCGCGTTCTCCGCGACCAGCGACGTCTCGGCCTTCCTCGCGTGGCTCGACGTCACCCTCGCCGAGGAGAACGGGCTCGAGCCCGGTCCCGACCGCACGCGGCACGACGCCGTGCAGCTCGTCACGGTCCACGCCTCCAAGGGACTCGAGTGGGACCACGTCTACGTCCCGGGCCTCAACGCCGGGAACTTCCCGACCGACAGGCCCTCCCGCTGGACGCTCGACACCGGCGCCCTGGCCTGGCCGCTGCGCGGTGACGCCCGGTTCCTGCCGCAGTGGGCCGTGGACACGACCGACCTCAAGGCCCTCGAGGAGTCCCACGCGGAGTTCCTGGAGCTCGCCGCCCAGCACGCCCAGGACGAGGAGCGTCGCCTCGCCTACGTGGCCGTGACCCGGGCCCGGGAAGTCCTGGAGCTGTCCTGCACGGTGTTCCGGGGCACGGCCGCGAAGGGACAGGAGCCCTCCGTGTTCGTCGCGGAGCTGGCGCCGCTGACCGAGGGCCCCGAGCCGCCCGTCCGCCCCGGCCCCTGGGCGGAGGCGCCGGCGGGGGCGCGCAACCCGGCCGCGTCCACCGTGTTGAGCGCGCCGTGGCCGTACGACCCGCTGGAGGGCCCCGAGGTCACCGAGACCGTGACGGACGAGAGCGGGCAGAGCGCCGTGCGCGTGAGCCCGCCCCTGCACCTCGGCCGCCGGGTCCTGCTCGAGCGGGCCGCCCGCGCGGTCCGCGAGCGCGGGTTCGAGGACACCGCGGACCTCGACGTCGAGGACCTGCTCGGCGTCGCGGAGCGGGACGGGCTCGCCCCCGACCCGCGCCGGTGGTCCGAGGAGGCGAAGATCCTGCTCGCCCGGCACGAGGACGGCCGGACCGAGCGGACCGTCCCCATGCCGTCCCACGTCTCGGCGTCGACCCTCGTGGCGCTGGCGCGCGACCCGCTCGAGGTCGTGTCGGGCCTGCGCCGGCCCATGCCGCGCCGGCCCGGCACGGCGGCGCGGCGGGGCACCACCTTCCACGCCTGGATCGAGCAGTACTACGGCAGCTCCGCGATCTTCGACGTCGGGGAGCTGCCCGGGACCGCCGACGACCACGTCGACGCGGCCTACGACCTCCCCGAGCTCGCCGCGACGTTCCGGTCGAGCCCGTGGGCGGACCGCCAGCCGTACGCCGTGGAGCTCCCCCTCGAGACCCCGATCGCCGGGGTCACGGTCCGCGGCCGGGTGGACGCCGTCTTCCGCAACGGCGACGGCACGTGGGAGCTGGTCGACTGGAAGACGGGGCGGGCACCGACCGGCCGGGAGCTGCGGGAGCGGTCGGCGCAGCTGGCCGTGTACCGGCTCGCGTGGTCCCGGCTGAGGGCCGTCCCGCTCGAGGAGGTCACCGCCGCCTTCTACTACGTGGCCGAGGACCGGGTCGTCCGCCCGCACGACCTGTCCGGGGTCGAGGAGCTCGAGGCGGTGGTCCGGGAGGCCTACGACGTGGTGCTGCGCCCCTAGCCGGACCCGGCGGGCCCCGCCTGCGGCGTCCCGCCGGAGGAGGCCCCGGGCGTCCCGGGCGAGGGAGTGCCCTCGGGCGTGCCGGCCGGGACGGGACCCCCGGGCGAGCGGTCAGCGACCGTGTCCTCGGGAGCGCCGTCCCGCACGGGGGCGCCCGGCACGCCCTCGGGGACGGCCGCGCCCGGTGCCGTGTCGGGGCGCCGGGCGACGTCCTGCTCGAGCGTGGCGAGCATCTGCTCCGCGTCGGCCACCAGGTCCTGCGCGCCGCGGTCCACGCCGCGCACGAGCCACTGCGCGAGGGCGAGCTCGGCGTTCAGCCGGGCCCGGTCCAGCAGGTGCGGGTCCGGTGCGCCGTCGGGCGCCTGGAAGGACGTCCGGCGGCACGCCGCCGCGTAGGCCTCCAGCACTCCCTCGGCGAGTCGGGCGTCGCGCGCCGCGAGGAGCCAGGCGAAGTCCTCGGCGGGATCTCCCACGTGCAGATCGGTCCACCCGGTCACCCCGCGCACCCGCCCGAGGGAGATCACGAGGTCGTCCTCCTGCAGGTCGCCGTGGACCACGCGCGGCCGGAACCGCCACACGGCACGGTCCTCCAGGACCCGCTCCCAGCGGCGCAGCAGCGCGGACGGCACGCGCTGCGTGTCAGCGGCCCGGCGCAGCTCCGCGAGGCGCCGCTGCCGGCACAGCTCGGCGGTGTAACCGGGCAGATCGGCGTCCAGGACCAGGGCGGTCGGCAGTGCGTGGATCGCGGCCAGCAGCCGCCCGAGCTGCACGGCGAGCGTGGGAGGCGGTTCGGCGCTCGGCACGTGCCGGTGGTGCGCGGGGTCCGGCTCGGCGGCCATGCGGGCGAGCGCGTCGATGTCCAGCGGGGCGCCCTCGATGTGGGAGTGCACGAAGGCGTGCAGGTCCCCGTGCGCGACGGAGCCCGCGGCGGTGGGGACCAGGAACGGGAGACGGGACCGTACGGCGGGGGTGAAGGAGCGGAGCACGAGGTGCTCGGTCTCCAGGCGCACGCTCGCCTCCGGGCTCAGCGGGCAACGCACCCGCCAGCGCCGGCCGGAGGCGTCGAGGACCACGGCGGAGCGGAAGTCGGCGTCGTCGTCGGGGGAGGGGCCCACGGCCACGGGCGCGAGTCCGGGGACGCCTGCGGCGGCGACGGCGGCCAGGTGCTCGAGGGACGTGCTCACGGCGTCCACCCTACAAGAGGCGAGGCCAGGGGCAGCGCCGCCGTCCCGTCCCCACCCGCCCGGGCCTGCGGTCCGCCCGGGTCGCTACAGTGGGGGACGTGCCCGCCTCCACCCCTCCCGAGCCCGTCCCCGGCTCCCGCCCCGTGCCCGCCCCCGAGCGGCTCTCGCCGGCCCGCATGCCGTTCGCGGCGGCAGCCTTCGACCGGGACGCCGTCGACCGCGAGCTCCAGGACGTGCGCGTGCTCGCCGCGCAGGACCCCACCACGCTCGTCCTCGTGCTCGCGGGCGGTCTCGCCCCCGTGGCCGGCGACACCCTGGTCCTGGTGCCCGCGGCCGAGCTCCCGGCCGTGCCCCACGACCCGCGCCGGCCGGAGGTCTACCTGGGCCGGTTGCCCGGCGCCGACGGAGCCCGCGGCCCCCGGGTCCTGCTGCGCGCCGTCGCCGCCCCCGAGCCCGGGAGCGAGGACGCCGGCGCGGAGCCCTTCGCGGTGCCCGAGCCCCTCGTGGCGGCGGTCACCGCGTTCGCCGCCGCCCGGGGCGGGGAAGAGCTGCGCTGGGCGGGCCTGCGGGAGCTCGGCCCGGTGCTGCCGACCGGGGACACCTCGCTGCTCGTCACCGCCCAGTCGGTGGGCCTGTGGCACCGTGACCACCCCCGGTGCCCGCAGTGCGGGGAGCCCACCGAGGTGATCCGCTCCGGGTGGGCCCGGCAGTGCCGCAACGACGACTCCCTGCACTTCCCGCGCACCGACCCCGCGATCATCGTGGCGGTCAGCGACGGCGACCCCGATCCCGCCCGGGAGCGGCTGCTGCTGGGCCGCTCCGCGCTCTGGAAGGGCAACCGGTTCTCGACCCTCGCCGGGTTCGTGGAACCGGGGGAGTCCCTGGAGCAGGCCGTGGTGCGGGAGGTCGCCGAGGAGGCGGGTCTGACCGTGGGGGACGTGCAGTACCTGGGCTCCCAGCCCTGGCCGTTCCCGCGCTCCCTCATGCTCGGCTGCCGGGCCGTGGTGCACTCCGGCGCGGCCGTCCCGGACGGCCAGGAGATTCTGGAGCTGCGCTGGTTCACGCGGGCGCAGCTGCAGGAGGCGGCACGCACGGGGTCGGTGACCCTCCCCGGACGGGTCTCCATCGCGCACGCGCTCATCGCGCACTGGCTCGGCGAGGACCTCCCGGAGACCGCGTGGTGACCGGGGACGAGACCGCCACGGACGAGGAGTCGACGCTCGAGGAGCGCATCCTCGCCGGCCTGGACCCCGAGCAGCGGGAGGTCGCGACGACGCTGCGCGGACCCGTGTGCGTGCTCGCGGGCGCCGGCACGGGCAAGACCCGGGCCATCACGCACCGGATTGCCTACGGCATCGCCACGGGCGTCTACACCCCGCAGAAGGTCCTGGCCCTGACGTTCACGGCCCGGGCCGCCAACGAGATGCGCAACCGGCTGCGCGGGCTCGGGGCCGCCGGGGTGCAGACGCGCACGTTCCACGCCGCGGCCCTGCGCCAGCTGCAGTACTTCTGGCCCCAGGCCGTGGGCGGGCCCCTGCCCGGGCTCGTGGAGCACAAGGCGCGGCTCATCACCGAGGCCGCCCAGAACATGCGCCTGTCCACGGACCGTGCGGCCGTGCGGGACCTCGCCGCCGAGATCGAGTGGGCGAAGGTCTCGATGCTGACCCCCGACACCTACCCGACCCGGGCCGCCGGGCGGGAGATGCCGCTCAACTACGACGTGCGCACGGTCCAGCGCCTCTACCAGTCCTACGAGGAGCTCAAGACCGACCGGCTCCTCATCGACTTCGAGGACGTCCTGCTGCTCACGGTGGCCGTGCTCGAGGAGGACGAGCGCGTCGCCGCGACCGTGCGCGAGCAGTACCGGCACTTCGTGGTCGACGAGTACCAGGACGTCTCCCCGCTCCAGCAGCGACTCCTCGACGCCTGGCTCGGGGGCAGGGACGACGTCTGCGTGGTGGGCGACGCCTCCCAGACGATCTACTCCTTCACCGGTGCCACCTCCCAGCACCTGCTCGAGTTCCCGGCCCGCCACCCGCAGGCGCGGGTGATCGAGCTCGTGCGCGACTACCGCTCCACCCCGCAGGTCGTGGAGACCGCCAACCGCCTGCTCGCCGCCCGCCGGCCGGCGCCGGGGTCGACCCCCGGCGGCTGGGCCACGCCGCTGCGCCTCGTGGCGCAGCGCCCGGACGGTCCGCCCCCGTCCTGGAACGAGTACGCGGACGACGAGGCCGAGGCGGCCGGAACAGCAGCGCGCATCCGGGACCTGATCGACGACGGCGTGCCCGCGGCCGAGATCGCCGTCCTCTTCCGCACCAACGGCCAGTCCCAGGCCTTCGAGACCGCGCTCGCGGAGGCGGGCATCGGCTTCCAGCTGCGCGGCACGGAACGGTTCTTCAACCGGACCGAGGTCAAGCAGGCCGTGGTGCAGCTGCGCACGGCGGCGCGGGCGGCCGAGGCCTCGGACGAGCCCACGCGCCTGGTGCGCGACATCCTCTCCTCCCTGGGCTACTCCGACCGGGCGCCGCGCTCCACGGGCGCGGTGCGCGAGCGCTGGGAGTCGCTGGCCGCGCTCGTCTCCCTCGCGGACCGGATGGCGGCGGAGGCGGGGGCCCGCGAGGAGCCGTTCGTGCTCCCCGACTTCGCAGCGGAGCTCGAGCGGCGCATGGCCCAGCAGGACGCCCCCGTGATGAACGGGGTGACCCTGGCGTCCCTGCACTCGGCCAAGGGCCTGGAGTGGGACGCCGTGTTCCTGGCCGGCCTGAGCGAGGGCCTGATGCCGATCGGCTTCGCCGAGACCGCGGACGAGATCGACGAGGAGCGCCGGCTGCTGTACGTGGGCATCACCCGGGCCCGTGAGCACCTGGTGCTCTCCTGGACCCTGTCTCGCACTCCGGGCGGCCGGCCCACGCGCAAGCCCTCACGGTTCCTCGACGCCCTGCGCGAGACGGACGGGCCACGCCCGCCCCGGCGCCGTGCCCGCCCGCGGGACGTCCGCGCTCACTCCTGATCGAGCCCGCACAGGCACCGGCTCCGGTCGAGCTCCGGCCAGGACACCGCGTCCGGCCACGGCGGGGTGTAGAGGGCGGCGTGTCGAGCACCGGTCTGCTCCCGGGCCTCGGACCCCTGCCCCCGGCCGTCGGCGGCGCACAGCGAGTCCAGGGCCACCGCGAGCACCTCGACGGCCAGGCGGACCGCGACGGCCTCCGCGTGGGCCGGCGCAGCCCACGCCGCGAGGACGGCGGCGGGACCGTGCGGGACCGCGCCGGGCTCCCGGCCGTCGAGCGTCGCTCGCACGCAGTCCGGGCACGGCCGGTGCGCCCACGGGACGGTGGGCCAGCGCAGCAGCACGCCGTCGGCGTGGTGCAGCGACACCAGAGGGTGCCGGGGATCGATCCCCGGCCACGCGTCCGGTGCCACTGCTCCGGGCCGGAGCCGGCCGTCCGGTGCAGGGTGCCCGGCGCTGTGCACGACGACGGTGCCCGGCAGCAGCGCACCGGGGAACAGCTCCGGCGCGCTGACGGGAGCACACCGGGGGTCGAGCTCGCGCAGCCTCTGCCGCAGGGCCGCCTCCCGGCTCCGGCCGACGTCGGCGGGCCGGTACGCGCCGGTCCCCAGGTCGGAGGTCGTCACGGGCCCGGGGTCGCTGACGTTGAGCCCGAGCACGCCGCAGCGCAGCAGACGCACGGCCAGCGCCGCCGCGAGGCCGTCCAGGCCCAGGAGCAGGACGTGCACCTCCTCCGGGCGGGGACGCTCGAGGCAGGACAGGCGCAGCTCCGGGCCGTGGTGGGGAGCCTGATGAGAGCCGGGGAACGGGGTGGTGGGCACGGGACGCCTTCCGGGACGCGCGGGCGGGACGCCGTCACTCTCGCCCGGACCGTGACCGCTGCGCGCCCGCCGGCGGGTCCTGCACAGTCCACGTCGCCGGACCGTGCACACGGGCGCCGGTCGACGTTTCGCGGCCCGTGCCCGCGGCGTGTTCAATGGCCCCATGCCCGTACCGTCGCAGCCCGAGGTCGTCGTGCGCCGCTCCGCCCGCCGCCGCAAGACCGTGTCCGCCCACTGGAGCGAGGACACGGTGGTGCTCTCGGTCCCGCAGACGGCCACCCGGCGGGAGATCGAGCACTGGACCCGGGAGCTGGTGCCCCGGGTCGTGGAGCGCCGGCGCCGCGAGGCGGCCAGGGGCGCCGACCGGCGCTCCGACGACCGCCTCCTGCGGCGCGCCCAGGAGCTGTCGCGGCGTCACCTCGACGACCGCGCCCACCCCTCGGACGTGCGGTGGTCCGGGCGGCAGCACACCCGCTGGGGCTCCGCGACGCCAGCCACCGGCGTCATCCGGATCTCGGCGCAGCTCCAGGAGGCCCCGGAGTGGGTGCTCGACTTCGTGCTGGTGCACGAGCTCGCGCACCTGCTCGAGGCCGACCACAGCCCCCGGTTCCGGGCGCTCGAGGCCCGGTACCCCCTCGCCGAGAAGGCCCAGGCGTTCCTCGACGGCGCCGCGTGGGCGCACCGGCACGCGGGACGCGCCGCAGCGGATCAGCGGGAGTCGTCCCCGTCCTGAGGCCCGTCGCCCTCCGGCCGGCCGGAACCGCCGTCCGTGCCGGGCCCCTCGTAGCCGCCCGAGAGCAGCCGCTGGAGCGCGGCGTCGACCTCGTCCTCGGACGCCGTGAGCAGCCCGCGGCGCTCGGTGAATCCCGCGGGGTCGTCAAGGTCCTCGTCGGTGGGCAGCAGCTCCGCGGCGTCCCACAGGCCGTCCCGGTCCTGCACGCCGCGTCGTTCGCCGACGTACTGCCAGAACTGCGCGGCCTCGCGCAGCCGTCGCGGACGCAGCTCCAGCCCCACGAGGGAGCCGAACGCGTGCTCGGCGGGCCCGCCGGACGCGCGACGCCGCCGGACGGTCTCGGACAGGGCGTCCGCGGAGGGCAGGTTGACGGTCGAGGCGACGGTCACCACGTGCACCCAGCCCTCCACGAGGGCGAGCACCGTCTCGAGCTGCTTGAGGGTGACCACCTGGTCCGGGGTCTGCTGCGGGGCGAAGATCCCGGAGGACAGGGCCTCCTGCATGCTCGACGGGTCCATCGGGTCGATGTCCCGGGCGGCCTCCTCGATGCGGGACATGTCGATGTGGATCCCCGCGGAGAAGCGCTTGACGAGGTCCAGGATGTGCTGGCGCAGCCACGGGTTCGCCGCGAACAGGCGGACGTGGGCGGCCTCGCGCACGGCGACGTACAGCATGATCTCCTGTGCCGGGATGTCCAGTCCCTCGCCGAACGACCTGATGCTGGCCGGCAGCAGCCCGGAGCGGCCCTCCGCGAGTGGCAGGCCGATGTCGGTCGAGCACAGCACCTCGCGGGACAGGCCGCCGATGGCCTGGCCCAGCTGGATCCCGAACAGCATCCCGCCCGCGCCGGCGAGCATGCCGGAGGCCCCGCCCATCATGGCGGACAGCTCGGGGGGCAGCTGCTGGGCGAGGGCGTCGGTGAGCGCCTTCGTCACGGACTCCGCGACCGGGCCCGTCATGTCCTTCCAGGTCTCCTGGGTGGCCTCGATCCACTCCGCGCGGGACCACGCCTGGGGCCGGATCGAGGTCTGGCCGAACTCGGTGTGGTCGGCCAGCCACAGCTCGGCCAGGCGCATCGCGTCCTCGACCGCGCCGCGCTGGGCGGGGGTCACGGACGGGTCGCCGTCGGCCGCGGCGATCTGTCGGGCGTGGTCGTGGGCGAGCTTCCAGTTGACCGGTCCCTCGGACGCCCCGGCGCCCATCATGGACTGGATCTGCTGGAACATCATGGACATCGCCTGGGGGTCCACCGGCACACCGGCGCGCTGGAGGTCCTCGGGGCTCATTCCGCTCTGCCCCATGAGGCGCTCGAGCATCTCCTGGAAGGGGTCCTTGCGGCCGTCGCCGGAGTCGTCCCCCGGGGTGTTCCCGGGTCGGTCGTTGGGAGGCTGGGGAGTCATGGGTCCACCGTTCTTGAATCGGGTCGAAGGATCGGGCGGCACGGGCGCGCCCGACGTCTCTGCTCCCAGCGTAGCGAGCACGGGACGGGGCCGACCATGAGCCAACTCCCAGTTCGCTGGAAGCTCAGGAAGGGGTCCTGCACGATAAGCTGGACCGTCCGGACCGGGCGGCCCCACGGCCCCCGGTCCTCCCGACGACGACGCCGAGGACCGCCCGTGACCGCATCCGCCCGCCCGCGCCGTGCCCTTCGCCGCCGCGGTCTCGAGTCCTGGGCGCTGCTGGGCTCCGCCGGGCTGCTGCTGGCCGGGACGGTGCTGCCCGCGCCGTTCGTGATCGAGGCGCCCGGGCCCACGTTCAACACGGTGGGGGAGCACGACGGCCGGCAGCTGCTGGGGGTCTCCGGGGCCCCGACCTATCCGAGCGAGTCCGTCCTGGACCTGACCACGGTCTACGTCACCGGGGGGCCCAGCAAGAACGTCAACGTGCTCACCGTCCTCGGGTCCTGGCTGGACCCGTCCGCCTCCGTCGTGCCGGCCGAGACCCTCTATCCGCGGGACGTCTCCGACGAGGAGGCAGCTCAGCACAGCATGCTCGCCATGAGCACCTCGCAGGAGGACTCGGTCGCCGCGGCGCTGACGCACCTGGGCGAGGACTTCGACACACGGCTGTCGGTGCAGGACACCGTCCCGGGCGGCCCCGCGGAGGGGGTGCTCGAGCACGGCGACGTCCTGCGCGGCGTGGACGGGGAGCCCGTCCGGTCGCTGCCGTCCCTCAAGTCGGCCCTCGACGCCGCGGGGGAGCGGGGCGTCACCCTGCAGGTCGAACGCTCCGGGACGCCGCGCGACGTCGCAGTGGACACCGTGCGCGACGAGGCGTCGGGGAACTGGCAGCTCGGCGTGCTCCTGCTGGCCGCCTACGACTTCCCCATCGACGTGGCCTTCGAGCTCGATGAGGTCGGCGGGCCGAGCGCCGGACTCATGCTCGCCCTGGGGATCGTCGACGAGCTGACCCCGGGCTCGATCGCCGCGGACCGGCACGTGGCCGGCACCGGCACCATCACCCCGGAGGGGGAGGTGGGGCCCATCGGCGGCATCCGGCAGAAGCTCGAGGGGGCCGCGGTGGCAGGGGCGGAGGTCTTCCTCATACCGGAGGGCAACTGCGCCGAGGCGCAGGGACACGTACCCGAGGGGCTGACGGTCGTGTCCGTGCGCACCCTCGACGACGCCGTGGCCGCCGCGGAGGCGGTGGGGGCCGGTGGGGACCTCTCGGCGCTTCCGGGGTGCTCCGCCCGATGACGGGCGCCGTGTGCACGATTGCACCCCTGAGAAGCCCGCGGGCAGAATGGACGGGGTGTCCCGGCGACCCGCCGGCGGCGCTCCTCCCCGACGCAGGCCACACCCCACGACTTCACGCACCACACCTGACGAACGACCCCGATTGCAGAGGTAACCAGTGACCGCCGGACCCACAGCCCCCCGACCACCGAGGCAGCAGCCCGCAGGACAGCGGCGGAAACGGGGTGCGCTGTGGCCGACAGTCGTGGTCGTCCTGGTCCTCGTGGCCGCCTTCGTGGGACTGACGCAGCTCTACACGGACGTCCTGTGGTACGACCAGCTGGGATACCTCAGCGTGTTCGTCACCGAGAACGTCACGAAGATCATCATCTTCGTGGTCGCAGCCGTGCTCGTGGCTGCGCTGATGTTCGCCAGCCTCTTCCTCGCCTACCGGAGCCGGCCGATCACGGCCGAGTCCATCGTGGACGACAATCTGCGCCGCTACCAGGAGGCCCTGGAGCCGGTGCGCAAGATCGTCATGGTGGTCGTGCCCGTGCTCTTCGGGCTCTTCGCGGCGAGCACGGCGATGACCCAGTGGGACACCGTGCTGCTGTTCCTCAACCAGGAGCCGTTCGGCCAGGAGGACCCGCAGTTCGGCCTCGACATCGGCTTCTACGTCTTCACCCTCCCGTTCCTGCGCTTCCTGATCGGCTTCCTCGTCTCGGCGATCCTGCTGGCCGGCGTGGCGGGCATCCTGATGCACTACGTCTACGGCGGCATCCGGATCACCGAGCGGGGACTCAGCACCACCCGGGCGTCGCGCGTGCACCTGGGGGTGCTGGCCGCGCTGTTCCTGCTGCTCCAGGCCGCGAACTTCTGGCTGGACCGGTATTCCACGCTGCAGTCCACGTCCGGGACGTGGACGGGCGCCCTGTACACCGACGTCAACGCCGTGATCCCCACCAAGGCGATCCTCGCGGCGGCCGCGCTGATCGTCGCGATCCTGTTCGTCGTCGCGTCCTTCATCGGCCGCTGGCGGCTGCCGGTCATCGGCACCGCCATGCTGCTCGTGGTGGCCGTGGTGGCCGGCGGGATCTACCCGTGGATCGTCCAGCGCTTCCAGGTCACGCCCACCGAGCAGGCCCTGGAGAACCAGTACATCCAGCGCAACATCGACCTCACCCGCTCGGCCTACGGGCTGGACGCGGCCGAGGTCATGCCGTACGACGCCACCACGGAGACCGAGCAGGGCGCCCTGCGCCAGGACACCGAGACGACGTCGAACATCCGCCTGCTGGACCCCAACGTGGTCTCGGCCGCGTTCTCCCAGCTGCAGCAGTTCCGCCCCTACTACCAGTTCCCGGACACCCTCAACGTCGACCGCTACGAGATCGACGGCGAGGTCCAGGACACCGTCATCGCCACCCGTGAGCTCAACCCCGACCAGAACCAGGGGTGGTTCAACCAGCACGTGGTCTACACCCACGGCTACGGCGTGGTCGCCGCCTACGGCAACCGGGTCGAGGTGGACGGCAAGCCGCAGTTCATGCAGGCCGGGATCCCCTCCCGGGGTGTGATCTCGGACGACTACGAGCCGCGCGTCTACTTCGGGGAGAACTCCCCGTTGTACTCGATCGTCGGCGGTGCGGAGGGCGACGAGCCCCTCGAGCTGGACCGCCCGCAGACGGCCGGCGACGAGGCGGGTGACGCCAAAACGACGTTCGCCGGCAACGGCGGGCCCAGCATCGGCAACTTCTTCAACCGCCTGGCCTACTCGATCAAGTTCCAGTCCTCGGACATGCTGCTCTCGGACGCCGTGCGCCCGGAGTCGCAGATCCTCTACGACCGGGACCCGCGCGAGCGCATCGAGAAGGTCGCCCCGTACCTGACGGTCGACGGCGCCCCGTACCCGGCCATCATCGACGGCCAGGTCCAGTGGATCGTGGACGCCTACACCACCTCGGACGCCTTCCCGTACTCGACGCCGTCCGTGCTGCAGGAGGCGACGCAGGACACGCAGACCGCCCAGGGCGCCGCCGCGGCCCTGCCGCCGGAGCGGGTCAACTACATCCGCAACTCGGTCAAGGCCACGGTCAACGCCTTCGACGGCACGGTGAACCTGTACGCGTGGGACGACCAGGACCCTGTGCTGAAGGCGTGGCAGAACGTCTTCCCGAACACGCTCCAGCCCTACTCCGAGATGTCGGCGGAGCTGATGGCGCACGTGCGCTACCCGCAGGACATGTTCAAGGTCCAGCGGGAGCTGCTCAACCGCTACCACGTCACCGACGCGAACAGCTTCTACGCCAACGACGACGTCTGGTCCGTGCCCAACGACCCGACGCAGGACTCCGACGTGGCGCTGCCCCCGTACTACCTGTCGATGCGGATGCCCGGTGAGGAGGAGGCCAACTTCTCCCTCACCACGTCCTTCATCCCGCAGCAGTCCGAGACGGGCAACACCCGCAACGTGATGTACGGGTACCTGTCCGCCAACTCCGACGCCGGGACGGGCGAGGACGGGGTCAAGAGCGACGAGTACGGCACGCTGCGCCTCCTCGAGCTGCCGCGCTCCTCCGTGGTGCCCGGCCCCGGCCAGGCGCAGAACCTGTTCAACTCGGACACGGACGTCTCGACGGAGCTGAACCTGCTCCGCCAGGGCGCCTCCGAGGTCATCAACGGCAACCTGCTCACCCTGCCCGCGGGCGGCGGCATGCTCTACGTCCAGCCCGTCTACGTCCAGTCCTCGGGCGACGCCGCCTACCCGACGCTGCGGCGCGTGCTCGTCGGCTTCGGCGAGGAGGTGGGCTTCGCGCCCACCCTCGAGGAGGCCCTCGACGAGGTCTTCGAGGGCGACTCCGGCGCCCAGACGTCGTCGGGTGCGGGCGTCGACGACGCCGAGGCCGGGACCCCGGACGGGGCCGGCGACGACGGTGCGGAGTCCCCGGCCGGCGGCGCGAGCCTCGAGGACGCCCTCAGCGACGCCAACCAGGCGATCCAGGAGTCCGAGGAGGCCCTGCAGCAGGGTGACTGGACCTCCTACGGCGAGGCCCAGCAGCGGTTGCAGGACGCCATCGAGCGCGCGCTCGAGGCGGACGGCGTCGTCGCCCCCGAGGCGGAGGGCGCGCCGGCCCCCGAGGAGCCCGCCGAGCAGCCCGCCGGATAGCCGATTTGCGGGCCCACCCCGCGGCACGTATAGTCGTACCTGTCGCCGCGGGGTGGAGCAGTTCGGTAGCTCGCTGGGCTCATAACCCAGAGGTCGCAAGTTCAAATCTTGCCCCCGCAACCACGGAAGGCCCCCGGACCGTCACGGTCCGGGGGCCTTCGCCATGCCCCGGGTCCGGCCGGGAAAGAGCCCCCACGGTCGCGGCCGTGGGGGCTCCAGGGTGCTCGGGGGAGGGGAGCGGGTCAGACCTCTTCGGAGGAGACGATCTTCTCGGCGTTCCGGGACTTCAGCGCGGCGAGCCGCGCCTCGATCTCCGACTGCTGTCCCAGGGACTCGAGGGACTCGAACTGCGCGTCCAGGGAGGACGCGGCGAGCTCCTGCTGGCCCAGGACGCGAGCCTCCTCGCGGCGGATCTTGTCCTCGAAGCGGGACACCTCGCTCGTCGGGTCCAGCACGTCGAAGGCCTTGAGCGCGTCCTGGACCTGCGACTGCGCCTGCGCCGTCTTCTGCCGGGCGTTGAGCTCGTCCCGCTTGTTGGACAGCTCCTGGAGCTTGCCCCGCATCTTGTTGAGCCCGTCCTTGAGCTTGTTCACGACCTCGGTCTGGGACTGGATCTGCGGCTCGGCGCCCCGCGCCTCCGTCTCGTACTGGATCTGGCGCTGGAGGGCGACCTTGGCGAGATTGTCGAACTTCTCGGCCTCGGAGGCCTTGCCGGCCCCCCGGTACTCCTCGGCCTTGTTCGAGGCGGCGAGGGCCTTGTTGCCCCACTCCTGGGACTCGCGCACGTCCTCAGCGTGGTCCTGCTCGAGCAGGCGCAGGCTGCCGATGGTCTGCGCGACGGCGGCCTCGGCCTCCCGGATGTTCTCGGTGTAGTCGCGCACCATCTGGTCCAGCATGAGCTGCGGGTCCTCGGCCGCGTCGATCATGGCGTTGATGTTGGCCTTCGCGAGCTGGGCGATGCGGCCGAAGATGGACTGCTTGATCATGGTTCCTTCTCTCCTCTGGTGCTTCCCGGGAAAAGCTCCCGGGATCATGGGTCGGTCAGGGATCGTGGGTCGGTCAGGGATCGTGGGGCGGACGGGGTCGCGGGGCGGACAGGGCGGTGGGTGGCCGGGGGCCGTCCGGCGGCGGCGGGCGCCCGGCGACCGGGCTCAGAAGCTGCCCCCGATGCCGCCGCCGAAGCCTCCGCCGCCGAACCCTCCGCCGAAGCTGCCGCCGAAGCCGCCTCCGCCGCCGCCGAAGCCTCCGCCGCTGTTGAGGATCGAGCCGAGGAGGATGCCGCCGAGCATCGCGCCGCCCAGACCGCTGTTGGAGCGGCCCCGGTGGCCGCCCATTCCCACGGGCGCTCCGAAGCCGCCGTAGGAGAAGGAGTCGACGTCCTGCTGCGCGATGTACTGGGCCTCACCGGCGAGGCGGACGGCCTCGTTGGCGTAGGTCAGCGCCTCGGAGGGGTCCGACTTCCGGGCCTGCTGGGCGGCCTCGAGGTAGCGCTCGGCCTCCGCGAGGCGCGTGCGCGCCTCGGGGCCGACACCGCCGCGGCGGGCCCAGATGTACTCGCTCGCCGAGCTCAGCTGGGCCTGCGCGGAGACGAGGGTGTGGGCGAGGGTCTCCCGCGCGGAGCGGTCCCGTTCGTTCTGGGAGCGCACCGAGGCGAGCCCCTTGTCGAGCTCGTCCTTGGCCACGGCCAGGCGCCGGCTCAGGCCGAGCGGATCGATCCGGCCCGCGCCCATCTGCTCCTCGACGGTGCGCAGCACGGCACTGACGCCGGCGACCGCGCCCTCGAGCTCCGGGTTGGAGCCGCGCCGGACGAGGGCGTCGGCCTCGGCGACGTCCCGCTGGGCGATGGTCACGGCGTCCTTGAGGGACTCCTCGGCGTGGGCGAGCTCGGTGGCCGCGTGTTCCACGGCGTCGAGCAGGCCCCCGGCCTGCCCCACGCCCTCCTCGGCGGCACGGATGTCGAGCACGGCGTCGCTCGTGCGCTCGGCGGCGAGGTCGGTGCGGGCCTCCTCCACAGCGGTGTCCACGAAGTCGAGTCGGTCCCGGGCCTGGTCGATGTTGTCCTTGACGGGGGCGAGCGCGGTCGCGTTGTAGTGGGCGGTCAGCTCCCGCAGCCGGTGGTCGGCCGTGGCGAAGCGGGGGCGCACGGCCTCGGCCTGGCGCCGGACGTCCTCGAGGGCCTCCGGAGCCCGGGACTCCAGCCGGCGCAGCGAGCTGAAGGCCTCCTGGTGCTGCTGGAGCGGGCGCTGGGCGTCCTGGGACCGGGCGATGATCTCGCCGAGCCAGGCCCGCTGCTGCTGCTCGGTGTCGGGGATGTGGTCCTCGAGCTGCTGCTGGAGGGCGAAGGAGGCCTGCATGTGCTTCTTGGCGTCCTGGATGGCGCGGCGGAACGGCTCGACCTGCTCGTCCCCGTACTGCAGCTGCGCGAAGGCGAGCTCCTGCTCGGAGTGCTGGATGGCGTTGTCGGTGGACACGAGCAGCTCCCCGGCCCGCTTGCGCAGCTCCGGCACCGGGACGTCCTGGTAGGGGCCGCCGGGACGCTGCGGAGCGCCGCGGCCGCCGGGCCCGCCGTGCGGGGCGGGCCCCTGCTGCCGGCGCTTCTTGTTGCGGGAGGCCATGCCGTAGACCGCGAGCCCGCCCAGACCGAGCGCCCCGAGACCGAGCACACCGAACCCCGCGCCGCCCCCGTCGGCGCTGTCCTGGGTCCCGACGGGGGCGCCGGAGAGCTCGGTCTCGATGCCCTCGACCGCGCCCGCGACCGCGCCGTCCCAGTCGCCGGCCGCGAGCGCCGGCGTGATGTACTGCCGGTTGATGCGCTCCTGCTGCTGGGTGCTGAGGGGCCCGGTGGAGTAGGCGGAGAAGCGCTGCTGCCGGTCCTCCGTGGCGACGACCAGCACCGCGTCCGAGCTGCCGAGACCGTTGAGCGCGGCGAACTCCTGCAGCCACGCGTCGGGATCCGACGGATCGGTGAAGGAGTCGACGAAGACCGCGGTGAGAGTGATGCCCTCCTGGGTGGCGAGCTCTCGGACGTCCGTGGCCAGCGCCGAGGGGTCGTCCAGGACGCCGGCCTCGTCCACGATCCGCTCACCCGGGGGCACGTCGACGGGCGGCTGGGCGACGGCCGCTCCCGCGGGTACGAACAGGGCGAGCGTCAGGCCGCAACCGGCGGCGGTCCGGCGGGCAATGGGGCGCCAGTGCATGATCTCCCTCACGTGGTCGGTGCTCCCGATTCTAGGACGGGGGCACCACGGCGTGGCCATCGGCACCGGACCTACGCGCAGGGCGAAATCGCAAGGCGGCTGATGACCTGCCGGTGGGCTGTCGGGGGATCCACCGCCGCCGTCCGGGCAGCACCCTGAGTGCGGCCAGGACTCTCAGCGTCGTCTCAGTGCTGAAGTGGATACTTGGGGCAGAGCCGCCCGCGCCGCCCCGCCCGCACGGGAGTGTGCCGGGCCCGTCCGTTCCCAGGAGGAGACCCCCATGTCCGAACCCCGCGACCCCGGTTACGGCGCCGATCCGCAGCTCACGCAGCCCCTCCCGTCCGTCGACGGCCGCCCGGCCCACGACCCGTGGGCGTCCGGCGCCCAGCAGGACGCGCGCCCCGTCTACGGGGCGCGGCAGGGCGGCGATCAGCACCCGAGCCCCTACCCGGGTGCGTGGCTGGGCGGCGGGGACCCCGCCGCCCAGCACGCCTGGAGAAGCGGCACCGGAGGCCGCAGGGAGCGGCGGCGCTTCTCGGGGGGCTCTCTCCTGACGGGCATGGTCCTGGCCGCACTGGTCGGGGCGGGGGCGGCCGTGGGGACGGACGCCCTGCTGGACGGCGGCGGCGTGGCACCGGCGGCGGGCGGAGCGGCGTCCAGCTCGGTCATCGTCAACGACCAGGACGAGGTGAACGCGGTCACCGCGGCGGCCGTGAAGGCGTCCCCGTCCGTGGTGACGATCTCCGCGTCCGGCGGCGGCCAGAACGGCTCCGGCTCGGGGGTGATCATCGACGACGAGGGCCACATCCTCACCAACACGCACGTGGTGACCCTCGACGGCACCACGAGCAGCCCCTCCCTCGAGGTGCAGCTCGACGACGGCAGGGTGCTCCCGGCCGAGGTGGTCGGCACCGACCCGCTGTCCGACCTCGCGGTGCTGAAGGTCGACGCCCAGGGGCTGACCCCGGCCACCCTCGGCTCCCTGGACGACGTGAACGTGGGCGACACGGCGATCGCCATCGGTGCGCCGCTGGGCCTCGCGGGCACGGTGACCGACGGGATCGTCTCCACCCTCAACCGCACCATCACAGTGGCCTCCTCCGCCGCGCCGAGCACGCCGTCGGAGGGCGAGAGCGACGAGCGGGGCAACGGCAACGACTTCTTCTTCAACTTCCCCGACGAGGACGGCGGCTCCGGCGGCCGCTCCCAGGGCTCCTCGTCCTCGGTGTTCCTCAACGTGATCCAGACCGATGCCGCCATCAACCCCGGCAACTCGGGCGGCCCGCTGATCGACACGGACGGCGAGGTGATCGGGATCAACGTGGCCATCGCCTCGGCCGGCTCCACCACGGAGGCCGGCAACATCGGCGTGGGCTTCTCGATCCCGGTCGACACCGCGAAGCGGGTGGCCGAGGAGATCATCGACAACGGCCGGGCCACGCACGGCTACCTCGGCACGAGCGTGAGCGCCGCTCCGGGCGCGGACGGCCGGAGCCGGGCCTTCTCCGACGGCGCCGCGGTGGAGGAGGTCGTGCCCGGCTCGCCGGCCGACGACGCGGAGCTGGAGGAGGGCGACGTCATCACGGAGTTCAACGGCCACCGCATCCAGGACGCGAGCTCGCTGACGGCGGCCGTGCGCGAACTGCCCGCCGGAGGCACGGGGACGATGACGGTCGTGCGGAACGGCGAGGAGCGCACCGTGGAGGTGACGGTCGGCGACGCCGACGAGCAGCGGTGAGCAGGGGGCGGTGAGCGGCCGGGCGACGGGCCCGCTCTCCGGCGCTAGCCCCCTGCGCCCGCGAAGCCCAGCTGCCGCCAGGCCTCGTAGACGGCGATCGACGCCGAGTTCGCGAGGTTCAACGATCGGCGGGCCGGCAGCATGGGGATGCGGACCCGCGCGGTGACGTGCGGGTCCGCCTTGACCTCGGGAGGCAGCCCCACGGACTCCCGGCCGAAGAGCAGGACGTCCCCGGGGCGGTAGGCCACGTCCGTGTGCGCGAGCTCCCCGTCCGTGGTGAAGGCGAAGACCCGCTCCGGGGCGAGGGCGGCCCACGCCGACTCCAGGTCCGGGTGCACGGTCAGCACGGCGAGGTCGTGGTAGTCGAGGCCGGCCCGGCGCAGGTGCGCGGAGCCGAAGTCAAAGCCCAGCGGCTCCACGAGGTGCAGCTCGGCCCCGGTGACCGCGGCGAGACGGATGGCGTTGCCGGTGTTGCCCGGGATCTCGGGGGTGTGGAAGAGGATGCGGAGCATGCCGCCAGTCTACGGACGCCCGGCGGGCACCCGGTCCGGGGATCTAGACTGTCGGGCGTGCCGCACCGTCCCGTCTACCTCGACCATGCCGCCACCGCGCCCCTCCGGCCCTCCGCGCTCGCCGCGCTCGCCGAGCAGCTGGCGCGCGGCGGCAACCCGTCCTCCCTGCACCGGCCCGGCCGCGCGGCGCGCGCCGTCGTCGAGCAGGCCCGCGACGACGTGGCGGCGGCGCTGGGCGCGGAGCCCGTCGAGGTGGTCTTCACGTCCGGGGGCACCGAGGCCGACAACCTGGCCGTCCAGGGACTGTACCGGCACCGGCGTGACCAGGACCCCCGCCGCCGGCGGGTCCTCGTCTCCGCCGTGGAGCACGCCGCGGTGGCCGACACCGTCGAGTGGCTGGCCGCCCACGAGGGCGCCGAGGCCGTCTGGCTGCCCGTCGACGCCGAGGGCCGGGTGGAGCCGGACGCGGTCCGGGCGGAGCTGGCCCGGGATACCGGGTCCGTCGCGCTGCTCACGGTGATGTGGGCGAACAACGAGGTGGGCACCGTCCAGCCCGTGGCGGAGCTCGCCGCGCTCGCGGAGGAGTTCGGCGTCCCCTTCCACTGCGACGCCGTGCAGGCCTTCGGCGCCCTGCCCGTCGACGCGCGCCTGCCCGGACTGACCACTATGGCCGTCTCGGCGCACAAGGTCGGCGGGCCCGTGGGGGCGGGAGCCTTGGTGGCCGGGCGCACGGTCGAGCTCGCCCCCGTCCAGCACGGCGGCGGGCAGGAACGCCGGGTCCGCTCCGGGACCCTGGACGCCGCCGCGCTGGCCGGTTTCGGCGTGGCGGCACGGGAGGCCGCCACGGAGCGGGAGGCCGAGGCGCAGCGGCTCGCCGGGCTGCGCGACCGGCTGGTGGAGGGCGTGCGCCGGATCGTGCCGGACGCCGTTCTGCGCGGGCCGGAGGACCGGGAGCACACGGGCGCCCGGCTGCCCGGCAACGCCCACTTCACCTTCCCCGGGTGCGAGGGGGACTCCCTGCTGTTCCTGCTCGACGGCGCCGGGATCGCCTCCTCGACCGGATCGGCCTGCCACGCCGGGGTGCCCCGTGCGTCCTCCGTGCTGCTGGCCATGGGCCTGGACGAGGCCACGGCCCGCGGCGCCCAGCGCTTCAGCCTGGGCCGCACGAGCACCGAGGCCGACGTCGACGCCCTGCTCGCCGCGCTGCCCGAGGTCCACGGACGGGCCCTGCGCGCCGGGCTGTCCGGTGCCGCGCCGCACTGACGGGGCGAGCCCCGCACCGGGAATAGCGACCCGGTGCACCCCGTTGAAGACACGGACGACCCGATCCCACCCACCTGCGACCCCTGGAGACGATCTCACCGTGCGAGTACTGGCAGCCATGAGCGGCGGCGTCGACTCGGCCGTGGCGGCGGCCCGCGCCGTCGACGCCGGCCACGACGTCACGGGCGTCCACCTCGCGCTCTCCCGGACCCCCGGCACCCTGCGCACCGGCTCCCGCGGCTGCTGCACGATCGAGGACTCGCGGGACGCGTGGCGAGCCGCGGACGTGCTCGGCATCCCCTACTACGTGTGGGACTTCTCCGAGCGCTTCCAGGCCGACGTCGTGGACGACTTCGTCGCCGAGTACGCCGCGGGGCGCACCCCCAACCCGTGCCTGCGGTGCAACGAGAAGATCAAGTTCGCCGCCCTGCTCGAGAAGGCCCTCGCCCTGGGCTTCGACGCCGTGTGCACCGGCCACTACGCCAAGGTCGTCGAGGACTCCGAGGGCCGCCGGCAGCTGCACCGGGCCGCCGACTGGGCGAAGGACCAGTCCTACGTGCTGGGGGTGCTCACGGCCGAGCAGCTCGAGCACGTGCTGCTCCCGCTGGCGGAGACCCCCTCCAAGGCGGAGGTGCGGGCCGAGGCCGCCCGCCGCGGACTGTCCGTGGCGCAGAAGCCCGACTCCCACGACATCTGCTTCATCCCCGACGGCGACACCCGGGGCTGGCTCGCGGAGCGCATCGAGATGGCCGAGGGTGCGATCCGCGACGTCGAGGGCAACGTCGTGGGCACCCACCCCGGGGCGAACGCGTTCACCGTCGGCCAGCGCAAGGGCCTGCGGATCGGCACCCCCGCCCCCGACGGCAAGCCGCGCTTCGTGCTCGAGATCCGGCCGAGAACCAACGAGGTCGTCGTCGGCCCGGAGGCGATGCTCGCCGTCGACGAGCTGCGCGGGATCCGCCCCTCGTGGGCGGGGGTGCCCGTGCCCGAGGCGGCGCCGCTGCTGCGGCACGGTGCCACGGCCGGGGCGGCCTCGTCGTCGTTCCCGGTCATGGCCCAGGTCCGCGCGCACGGGGACCCCGTCCCCGCGCGGGCGCACCTCGAGCTCGTCGAGGGAGCCGGCGGCGCCCCGGAGCCCGAACTGGTGGTCCGGCTCGAGGAGCCGATGCGCGGCGTCGCCCCCGGACAGTCCGTCGTGCTCTACCAGAGCACCCGGGTGCTCGGGCAGGCCACCGTCGACCGTGCGCACTCGCTGGCCCGCCCCGACCTCACCGGTGGCGCGGGCGAGCACGGCGGCGGCCGATAGACTGGCGGGCATGAGCGCACCGCACCCCCACGCCTCCGCCGACGTCCGGGCCCACCACGACTTCGACCCGTCGGCGTCCTCGCTGCAGGGCGAGGCGGAGCCGGGGGTGCTCGCCGAGCTGCGGTCCATCCGCGGCACCATCGACAACATCGACGCGGCCCTGGTGCACCTGCTCGCCGAACGGTTCAAGGCCACCCAGCGCGTCGGCGTCCTCAAGGCCGCCCACGGCCTGCCCGCCGGGGACCCGGACCGCGAGTCGGCCCAGATCGGCCGGCTGCGCGCGCTCGCCGCCTCCGCCCAGCTCGACCCCGAGTTCGCGGAGAAGTTCCTGAACTTCATCATCAGCGAGGTCATCCGCCACCACGTGGCCATCTCCGAGGACCACCGGCGGCAGGACCCCGACGAGTCGTGACGCGCGCTCCCGATCCTCGCCGCACCGACCCCGACGTCCCGCGCGTCCTGGGCACGGCCCTCGGCGCGATGCCCGGCACCGACGTCGTCGAGGCGGTCACCCTGCTGCGCGGCGAGCTCGGCGACCCGCACATCTCGTTCCTGCCCTCCCTGCCCGCCCGCGGGCCGGCCGCCGATGCGGTGGCGCGCACCGCCGCGGTGCTCGACGAGCTCCACGCGGACCGTCAGCCCCACGGACTGCGCGTCTCGGGGGTGCCCGGCAAGGACTCCCGGGCCGCCCGGACCCTGCTGGCCGGTGACGTCAACGTGCTCGCCGACGTGATCGGCGCCGAGAGCGGGCCCGACGACGCCCCGGTCAAGACGCAGCTGCTCGGTCCCCTCACCCTCGCAGCCCGGCTGCACCTGCACGCCGGGGAGCGCGCCCTCAAGGACCACGGGGCCCGCCGTGACCTCCGGGACTCCCTGGCCTCCGGCGTCACCGCGCACGTGCGGGCCGTGCGTGCCGCGGCGGCCGGCCGTGACGTCCTCGTCCAGCTGGACGAGACGGACCTGGAGCGCGTGCTCGCGGGCAGCCTGCCCACGATGAGCGGCTACCGGACCCTGCGGGCGGTGCCCGTGGCGGAGGTCCGGACGTCCCTGCGCACCGTGGTCGAGGCCTGCCGGGAGGCCGGTGCCGCCGCCGTCGCCCTGCGGCTGCCGCCCGGGGTCGACCCCCGGCTGGCCGCGGAGGCGGGTGCCGACGCCGTGCAGCTGACGGCGCCCGAGGGCTCCGCCCGCGCCTGGGAACCCCTCGCCGCGCTGGTGGAGGAGGGCACCGAGCTCTGGCTCGGCGTCGTCCCCGTGCCCCGTGGACACGCCCGTGCCCTCGCCGCGGGCGTGTGGTCCGTCTGGCGGGACCTCGGTCTGCCGGCCGCAGCCCTCGACCGGGTCCGGATCACACCGCGCGAGGAGCTCGACGCCCTGGGCCCCGCCGAGCTGCGCGACGTGCTCGCGCGGGTCACCGAGACCGCCTCCGCGCTGGCCCGGACCGCCGCCGAGGCCTGAGCCCGTCCCACTGGGTGGACAGACACACTCCGCGCCGAGGTGCGGGGCGGGCCGCAATCGGCCACAATGCAGGTGGACCCCGGTCCACCACGACGCCCCGGACGCCCCGGGCCACGGCGGTGCCCGCCCCGGCGGGTCCGCCCCACACCACCGGAGAGGCGATGAACGCGCGAATACTGGTCGTCGACGACGACGCCGCCCTGTCGGAGATGATCGGGATCGTCCTGACCGCGGAGGGCTTCGAGCCCGTCTTCTGCTACGACGGTGCCACCGCCGTGGACACCTTCCGGGCCGTGCGCCCGGACCTGCTGCTGCTCGACCTGATGCTCCCGGGCAAGGACGGCATCCAGGTCTGCCGCGAGATCCGCACGATCTCCGACGTGCCGGTCGTCATGCTCACGGCCAAGTCGGACACCGTCGACGTGGTCCGTGGGCTGGAGGCCGGGGCCGACGACTACGTGCCCAAGCCGTTCAAGCCCGCCGAGCTCGTGGCCCGGGTCAAGGCCCGGTTGCGCCCCGTCGAGCGCGCCAACTCGCAGGAGCTGCGGATCGGCGACCTGACCATCGACGTGAGCGGGCACAGCGTGCACCGCGGGGACCACGAAATCGGCCTCACCCCTCTGGAGTTCGACCTGCTCACCGCCCTGGCGCGCGCACCGCACCAGGTGTTCTCGCGGGAGATGCTGCTCCGCGACGTGTGGGGGTATCAGCACGCCGCGGACACGCGGCTCGTCAACGTCCACGTGCAGCGGTTGCGCTCCAAGATCGAGCGGGACCCCGAGAGCCCGGAGATCGTGGTCACCGTGCGCGGCGTCGGCTACAAGGCGGGCACGTCCGTCCGATGACCCCGCCGGACGCCGCCGCCTCCCCCCGGCGTCGCGGTCCGGCCGGGGCCGCGACCCGACGGCTGCGACTGGGGCGGCTCCTGCTGGCCCGCCGGTGGCGGCAGTCGCTGCAGTTCCGGGCCATCGCCGTGTCCCTGTCCCTCACCGCGCTGGCCTTCTTCGTCACCGGCAGCTTCCTGTCGCACCAGATCGCGGACCGGCTCTTCAACGAACGGCTGGACCAGGTCCTCGCCTCGGCCACCGCGGACTTCGAGCAGGTGCAGGCCAGCTTCGACGCCTCGGACGCCTCCGACCGCGACGAGCTGCAGGCGCTCGTGGCCTCGACCCTCGGCTCGCTCTCGGTCGACGGCGCGGAGACGGAGCGCTGGATCCTGCTCCCGATGGATTTCACGAGCGGGCAGACTCTCATCCCGGCGCAGAGCCAGAGCCCCTGGATGACCTCGAGCACGGTGCCGCCGGAGCTGCAGGAGCGGCTCGCGGAGCAGGACGGCGTGTTCTGGCAGCCCGCCTCGGTCCGGATGACGGAGAACGGGGAGGAGGCCCCCGTCATCGTCGTCGGCACCGTGGTGGACCTCTACCAGAACAGCCGCTACGGGCTCTACCTCGTCTACGACTTCTCCGAGCCGCAGCGCACTCTCGACGCGATGCACGCGGTGCTGCTCCTGTCGGTCGTCGTCCTGCTCCTGCTCGTGGGCGCGATCGTCTGGTACGTCACCCGCGAGGTCGTCCGCCCCGTGTCCAGCACCGCCCGCGTGGCCGAGCAGCTCGCGGACGGCGACCTGGGCGTGCGGATGCCCGTCAGCGGCTCGCACGAGGTCGCCCGTCTCGCCCGGTCGTTCAACCGCATGGCGGACAGCCTGCAGGAGCAGATCACCCAGCTCGAACAGCTCTCCTCGATGCAGCAGACCTTCGTCTCGGACGTCTCCCACGAGTTGCGCACCCCGCTGACCACGGTGCGGATGGCGGCCGAGGTGCTCTTCAACGCCCGCGAGGACTTCGACCCCGTGAACCGGCGCTCCGCCGAGCTGCTCTACCACCAGGTGGACCGCTTCGACTCCCTGCTGGCCGACCTGCTGGAGATCTCCCGCTTCGACGCGGGCGCGGCTCGGCTCGAGGTGGCCAGCGTGGAGCTGTTCTCGGTCGTGCACGACGTCGTGGAGGCCGCCGCCCCGCTCGCCGTCTCCTCCGGCTCCACGGTGCGGGTGCGCTCGGAGCTGTCCCGGTGCACCGTCCAGGGGGACCAGCGACGGATCGAGCGGATCCTGCGCAACCTCGTGGTCAACGCCCTCGAGCACGGTGAGGGCGGCCCCATCGACGTCGTCGTCGGGGCCTCCGACGTGGCCGCGGCCGTGGCCGTGCGCGACCACGGCATCGGGATGACCGAGGAGGAGGCTGCCAAGGTCTTCAACCGCTTCTGGCGTGCGGACCCGGCCCGGGCCCGCACGACCGGCGGAACGGGGCTCGGCCTCGCGATCGCCACCGAGGACACGCGGCTGCACGGGGGCAGGCTCGACGTCTGGGGCGCCCCGGGGGAGGGCGCCTGCTTCCGACTCACCCTGCCCCGGACCCGCGGACGGCGGCTCCTGCCCGACGACGAGAGCCCGCTCGGCCTGCCGCCCGACGCCGATGCGTACCCGGAGACGGCGGTGGTGACGAGGACGGGGACCCTGGCTCTGGCGCCCCCGGCCGCGGGGGCGCAGCCGACCGACGTCGAGGAGGACGGGTCATGAGCGGCATCCGGCGGCTGACCCGCACGGCCGCACTCGTGCTGGCCGCGGCCGTGGCCATCGGCGGCTGCGGCGCCATTCCCCGGACGGGGCCCGTGCACCGGCACGCCGAGCCGACCCGGTCGGCGGTCCAGCCCAGCTACGACGTCGCGCCGGCCGGCCCCCGCGAGGGGGCGACCCCCGAGCAGATCGTGCGGGGCTTCCTCGCGGCGGGGACGGGTGTGGCCGACGACTACTCCGTGGCCCGGGAGTACCTCACCCCGGAGCTGGCGGGCACCTGGCACCCCGACGCGCGCACTCTCGTGCACCGCGGCGACGCCGCGCCCGTGCCACGGCTCGAGGACAACGAGTACCGGGTGAACCTCGAGGTGGACAGCGTGGTGGACGGCACCGGCGTGATCGAGCGCAAGCCGGCCGGCGCCACCGAGGTGCTCGACTTCGACGTGGTCCAGGTGGACGGACAGTGGCGGATCTCCGACGCCCCCGACGCGACAGCGCTCACCCCGGCCGACTTCGAGGACATCTTCGAGCCCCACCACCTCTACTTCGCGGACGAGGACCTGTCCAACGTGGTGGTCGACCCCCGGTGGTTCCCGGACCGGATGCCCGTCTCGACGTCGATCGTGCGGGCCCTGCTCGGCGGCCCCGCGCCCTACCTCCGGGGAGCCGTGACCTCGGCGTTCCCGGCGGGGACCACGCTCGCGCGCTCGGCGGTGCCCGTGCGGGACGGCATCGCCACGGTGGAGCTGAGCGTGCCCGATTTCGACCCCGCGAACATCGAGATCAACCGCCGGATGCACGACCAGCTCTCGCTGAGCCTCAGGTCCCTCACGGCGGTGCACGACGTGGAGCTGCTCGTCGAGGGGGCACCCGTGGAGCTGGGCGCGGGGTGGACGGACACCGCACCGGTGCAGGACGTCACCGTCCCGTCCCGTCAGGTGGGGCTGCGCGACGGCGAGCTCGTGTTCTACCAGGGCGGCCAGACGGAGAGCGTGGACGGGATCCCGCCGCTGGACGACCACCACCCGTCCAGTCCCGCGATGGACGCCGCCGCCGAGCACTTCGCGTTCGTAGACACGAGCACGGGCTCGCTGGTGACCGTGGCACGGGACGAGCCGCCCGTGGAGCGCTTCAGCGGGACCGGCCTGACCCGCCCGAGCTTCGACGAGCACGGTTGGGTGTGGACCGGGGACTCCGCCGGGACCGCCCGGGCCGTGGGCACCGGCCCGGGCGCCGGAGACCCGGTGCGCGTCGAGGCCTCGTGGCTGGCGGCGCGGACCGTGACCTCCCTGCGGATCTCGCGCGGGGGCACGCGCGCGCTCGTCGTCACCGAGGACGACGGGGTCGCCCAGATCTGGCTGGCCGGCGTGGTGCGCGAGCCCGACGGGACGCCGCGCCGGCTCAACGAGCCGTTCCGGGTGGCCGCGGACGTCGACGTGGACGCGGCCCTGTGGCTCAGCGACCGGGAGTTCGTCGCGGCCCCGCTCGGCGGCACCGACTCCGTCCGGCCCCGCGTCTACGACGTGTCCGGCCGATTCCGCGAGCTGCCCGGCATCGAGGGCCTCACCGGGCTCAGCGGGGGCAACGGCCCGTCCTCCGTCTACGCCGTGGCCGGCGGCACCCTGCACATGCTCACCGGCAACGCCTGGGCGCCGCAGAGCGAGGACGTGCTGGACACGGCGTTCGCCGGCTGACGACCCGCCGGACCCGGCCACGGTCCACAGCCCCGGCAGTCCGGACCGAAAGCGGCGCCCGTCCGGGCCTGCGGGCACGGGCCAGGATGGGCCCATGTCCGCGACCCCGTCCACCGCCCGCGCGCTCGACCGGACGGCCGCACGCGCCCTCGGCCGTCTGGCCGAGGCCGCGGAGGTCCTCCTCCCCGTGGAGTGCGCCGTGTGCCGTGCCCCGGGTGCAGCCCTGTGCCGTGCCTGCCGCCTGGTGCTGCGCCGGTCCTGCGCCCGTCCCTTCGAGGCGTCCTCGGCCGCGCCGCTGCTGGACCCGCCGCTGCCGGTCGTCGCCGCCGGGCGCTACGCCCACGGACTCGCCACGTGCCTGCTCGCGCTCAAGGGCACCGGGCGCACCGACCTGGTCCCCGTGCTCGCCGCCTGCCTGGCCACGGCCCTGCACGCGGCCGCGCCGGACTGGCCGCCCGGACCCGTGCTGCTCGTCCCGGTGCCGACCAGTCCCGCGGCACTGCGGCGCCGCTGGTTCGACCCCGTGCGCCTGCTGCTGGAGGACTGCGCGCGCCGCGGCGTGCTCCCCGCCGGCACGGTCGTGAGCCGTGGGCTGCGGCACCGCGCGACCGGGACCCTGCTGACCGGGCCGGCGCAGAAGCGACTGGGCGCCGCGGGACGGCGGGCCCGGCCCTCCGGGTCCCTGCGGTGCACCGCGGCCCCCGGCGCCCGGTGCGTCGTCGTCGACGACGTGCTGACCACCGGCGCGACCCTCGCGGAGGCGGCCCGCGCCCTGCGGGCAGGTGGGGCGGAGGTGGCCGGTGCCGTGGTGCTCGCCGCCGTGCGCCCTCCGGTGGTTCCGCTCACCGCTGATTCAGGACCGGCCCGGCGGGGGCCTGGTGTACATCCCGTGTGATTCAACTAACGTTGAGTCACGGGACGCAACAATCCTCCCGGGTGGGCGGCCCCGTCCGCCCACGTCACCCCCGAGATTTGGAGGGCATCATGGAACTGAACGTCATGGGACGCAACGTCGCCGTACCGGAGCGGTTCAAGGAGTACGCCGCCGAGAAGGTCGTCAAGTTCGAAGAGCTGGGCGAGAAGGTCCAGCGCATTGATGTCAAGGTCACCAAGGACCACGCACTGCCCGGCCACCAGGGCATGGGCGTGGAGATCACGGTCTCCGGCCGCGGCCCCGTCCTGCGGGCCGAGGCCCGCGGCGACGACAAGTTCGCCGCCTTCGACGAGGCCTACAGCAAGCTCCTCGAACGCCTGCGCCGGGCGCGCGACCGCCGCAAGGTGCACCGCGGCGCCCACCGTCCCACGGCCGTTCACGAGGCCACCGGCACCCTGCCCGTGGTCCCGAGTTCCGGACCCATCTACACGACCGCCGCGGAGCTGGCAACCGCCGAGCAGGAGGCCTTCGACCAGAGCGTGAGTCTCACCGACGCGGTCACCCCCGTCGAGATCCGGCGCAAGCGGTTCCCGGCCTCCGAGCTGAGCGTCGACGAGGCCGTCGACCACATGGAGCTCGTCGGCCACGACTTCTACCTGTTCGTCGACCGGGAGACCGGCGAGCCCTCCGCCGTCTACCGTCGCAAGGGCTGGAGCTACGGCGTCATCAGCCTCAGCGAGAACGGCGAGGAGTCCGAGGAGAGCGTCCGGGCGTACCAGACCGAGCCCGCCTCCTGACCGCACCCCCGCGACCACGGGTCCGTCCGGCTGGGTGCCGGCCGGGCCCCGCCCCGGAAGAGCCCGGTGGTTGCGGCCACCGGGCTCCTCCGCGCCCGGAGACCGGCACCGGCTCCCGTAGACTGGAGAAGGTGCCGGATACCCCCCATCAGTCCCAGCACGGCAGTCGAACACGAGGAGCGTGTGCACGTGGCGTCATTCCTGGAGAAAGTCCTCAGGACCGGAGACAAGAAGGTCCTGACGAGGCTGCGGTCCTACACGACCGCCATCAACAGCCTCGAGGACGGCTTCCGGGAGCTCAGCGACGCGGAGCTCCGAGCCGAGACGGACGCGTTCCGCGCCCGTGTCGCCGACGGCGAGTCCCTGGACCGGCTGCTGCCCGAGGCCTTCGCCGTGGTCCGGGAGGCCGCGTCCCGCACCCTGGGCCAGCGCCACTACGACGTCCAGCTGATGGGCGGCGCCGCCCTGCACCTCGGGAACATCGCCGAAATGAAGACCGGCGAGGGCAAGACCCTCGTCGCCACGGCCCCCGCCTACCTCAACGCCCTCTCCGGCCAGGGCGTCCACGTCGTCACCGTGAACGACTACCTGGCCGAGTACCAGGCCAACCTCATGGGGCGCGTCTACCGTTTCCTGGGCATGGAGACCGGCGTGGTGCTGGCCAACCAGGACCCGGCGTCCCGGCGCCGGCAGTACGTCGCCGACATCACGTACGGCACGAACAACGAGTTCGGCTTCGACTACCTCCGCGACAACATGGCGTGGAGCCCCGACGAGCTCGTGCAACGGGGCCACAGCTTCGCGATCGTCGACGAGGTGGACTCCATCCTGATCGACGAGGCCCGCACCCCGCTCATCATCTCCGGGCCCGCCTCCGGCGAGGCCAACCGCTGGTACACCGAGTTCGGCCGCCTCGTCCAGCGGCTCGACGCGGGCACGGACTACGAGGTGGACGAGAAGAAGCGCACCGTCGGCGTGCTCGAGTCCGGGATCGAGAAGGTCGAGGACTGGCTCGGCATCGACAACCTCTACGAGGCCCAGAACACGCCGCTCATCGGGTTCCTCAACAACGCCATCAAGGCCAAGGAGCTCTTCCGCGCCAACAAGGACTACGTGGTGCTCAAGGGCGAGGTCATGATCGTCGACGAGCACACCGGACGCATCCTCGCCGGCCGCCGCTACAACGAGGGCATGCACCAGGCCATCGAGGCGAAGGAGGGCGTCGAGATCAAGGCGGAGAACCAGACCCTCGCCACGGTCACCCTGCAGAACTACTTCCGCCTCTACGACAAGCTCTCGGGCATGACCGGCACCGCCGAGACCGAGGCCGCCGAGTTCATGAACACCTACGGGCTGGGCGTCGTGTCCATCGAGACCCACCGTCCCCTCGTCCGCATCGACCGCTCCGACCTGGTCTACAAGAACGAGGTCGCGAAGTTCGCCGCGGTGGTCAAGGACATCGAGGAGCGGCACGCGGAGGGCCAGCCGGTCCTCGTGGGCACCGTGTCGGTCGAGAAGAGCGAGTACCTCTCGAAGCTGCTCGCCCAGCGCGGCGTCCGCCACGAGGTGCTCAACGCGAAGAACCACGCCCGGGAGGCAGCGATCGTCGCGCAGGCCGGCCGCAAGGGAGCGGTGACCGTGGCCACCAACATGGCCGGCCGCGGCACCGACATCATGCTCGGCGGCAACGCCGAGTTCAACGCCGTGGACCGGATGCGGGAGAAGGGTCTGGACCCGCAGCGGGACGCGGAGGAGTACGAGCGCCTGTGGCCGGACGTGGTGGCCGCCTGCGAGGAGGAGACCCGCGCCGAGCACCAGGAGGTGGTCTCCGTCGGCGGTCTTTACGTCCTGGGCACCGAGCGCCACGAGTCGCGGCGCATCGACAACCAGCTGCGCGGACGCTCCGGGCGTCAGGGGGATCCGGGCGAGTCCCGGTTCTACCTCTCCCTCGCGGACGACCTCATGCGGCTGTTCAACGCCGGTGCCGCCCAGCGGCTCATGGCGGGGGCGCCGGACGACACCGCTCTCGAGCACAAGATCGTCTCCCGCGCCATCGCCTCGGCACAGAGCCAGGTCGAGGGGCGCAACGCCGAGCAGCGCAAGAACGTCCTCAAGTACGACGACGTCCTCAATCGCCAGCGCGAGGCGGTCTACCGCGACCGCCGCCGGGTCCTCGAGGGCGACGACCTCCAGGGGCAGATCGCCCAGTTCGTCGACGAGGTCGTCACCTCCACGGTCGTGGACCGCACGGCGGTCGGCCACCCCGAGGACTGGGACCTGGACGGCCTGTGGGAGGCCCTGCGCACCATCTACCCCGTGACCCTGTCGGTCGACGAGGTCGTGGAGGAGGCCGGGGGGCGCACGCGGCTCACGGCGGAGTTCCTGCGCGAGCAGATCCTCTCCGATGCCCGTCTCGTCTACGACCAGCGGGAGGAGGAGGTCGGCGCGGAGGCCATGCGCAACCTGGAGCGGCGCGTGCTGCTGTCGGTCATCGGGCGCAAGTGGCCCGAGCACCTGTACGAGATGGACTACCTCAAGGAGGGCATCGGCCTGCGCGCCATGGCCCAGCGCGATCCGCTCGTGGAGTACCAGCGCGAGGGCTACGCGATGTTCCAGGAGATGATGGGCGCGATCCGCGAGGAGACCGTCTCGACCCTGTACCGGATGGAGATCCGCCGCCAGCGCGTGGGCGCCGACGGCGGACCCGTCGACCTGCAGATCCCGCGTCAGCCCAGCTTCCTCCAGTACACCGCACCCGCGGAGACCGGCGGCACGCAGACCCGCACGGAGCCCACTGCGGCGGCTCGCGGGGCGGACGAGGCGGACGTCGCCGAGGCCACTCCCAACCGGTCCGGGCGCCGGGCCCGCGCCCGGGCCGGCACCGCCGACTCCTCCGAGGGCTGAGCCCGCCCGGACGGGTCGACGGCGGGCTGCTCAGCCGACCTCGAGCTGCGTGACGCTCCAGCCCCGGCCCAGGCGCTCCACGCGCATGGCCACGGCCCGGTTGCGCCGAGGTTCGACCACCACCAGGGCCACCTCGTAGACCCCGCGGTCCACCCGGCAGACCCGGCACCTGCGCACGTGCGGATTGCGGTGCAGCTCCTGCAGTGCGGCCTTGCCCTCGAACTGCTCCTGCAGCAGCCGGAGCATGTCGGCGCGCTGCTGGAAGCGCTCCACGACCTCCGGCGTGGTCCAGCGGCTCAGCTGCGCCGCCGGACGGCTGCCGCCCAGCACCTCCACGGCCGCCTGGCCGATGGACCGGGCCAGCGCCGTGACCCGGCCCAGCTCGTCCTCGGCGTCGTGGCTCAGCACGCGCGTGGCGCCCCACGTGTAGCCGCCCGGGGCCGTGGGCGGGGCCGGCCGCCCACGGCGGACCGGGGGACCTGCTGCCGGGCGTCCGCGCTCGGGCGCGAGCGGACGGGCAACCGGGTCGGGACCGGCGGCGGGTGCGTTCATGACGGGCCTCCTGGGAAGGGTGCTGCGGTGGGTCGCGGATCGGGTGCTTCGGAGCCGGGACGGGGGCGGGTCAGAGGCCTCGGAGCTCGGGCGCCTGCAGCCGCTGGCCCGGCAGAAGCTGATGCGGCCCGTCCGCGAGCACGTGCCGGTTCAGCTCGTACCAGCCGGGCCACGCGCGGGCGACCTGCTCGTCGGAGGCCTCCGGCCCCAGGTGGGCGGCGGCCAGGGACCACAGGGTGTCCCCGCGCACGACCGTTACGGCGCCGTCCACCGTGCGCTCCGCCGTCGACGACCCGGTCCGTTGGAGGCACGGCTCCGTCGCCGCGTGGGGTGCAGGAGCGAGTACCCCGTCCGGACCGGGTCCGAGGTCGGACCCGGACCCGGGGCCGGAGGCCGGCTCGGGCGCCGGGTCCGGCGCCCCCGGAGCGGGAGGAGGCGCGTCCGGGGCCGAGGTCGCAGCCTCCTGGGCGGACGCCCCGGCGCCCCAGAACGGGGAGGGCGTGTCGTCGGCGACCGCCCCCGGGGCCGCGAGAAGCTGCAGGCCCAGGGCCGTGGCCGCCGCGCGGCGCAGCAGGGCGGGAGAGCACCGACCGCAGATCCGCGCCAGGCGCTCCCGGCGGTGGTGACGGGCCAGCACCGCGAGCATCGCGAGGACGGCGGCGAGGACCCAGACCACCACCACGGCGCAGCCGGTCGCGGCCGCCACCAGTCCGATCAGCGCCCCGGTGCCCGAGCTCCCGGCGAGGCCGCCGCCGCCAGCGCCGGCCAGGGCGGCGCCGCAGGCCCCGGTGGCCGCACCCAGGGCGGGGACCAGGAGCACCGACCACAGCGGAGCGGCGGCGAGGCGCGAGGATTCCGAGGTGCCGGTCATGTCTCCTCCTCATCCGTGAAATGTGATGTCGTTTGATAGTTTTTGATGTCGTTTGATTCCTTTGGGCAGTCTTAGCACCGCCGCACGGCCGTTGTAAAGGACTCCGCTCCCGGCGGTGGACATGACCTTCCTTGACGGCCATGAGCCGGACGCCTACGTTGAGGCCCTGCGCGACCGGACGGCCCGGGAGCCGGAAGGGGAGGCCTTGCAGTGCGCTGGGAGCAGCTGTTCGCGGACCTGGAGGCGCAGTTGGCCTCCGCCCACCAGCAGGGTGTGGAGGAGGAGGCCGCGGAGCAGGCCCGTGCGGAGTACTCGCGGGTGCGCCTGGCGGACCGGCTGCGCCTCCGGCAGGGTGAACCCGTCCGGGGCCTGCTGGCGGGGTCCGTGCCGGTCGAGGGCCGGGTGCGCACGGTGGGCGCAGGCTGGGTCGCCCTCGAGGACCGGGGCATCGAGCACCTGGTCCCCCTGGGGGCCGTCCTGTGGTGGGAGTCCCTCGGCCGGGGGTGGGTGCCCGGTGACGACCCGGTCGCCCTGAAGCTCGGCCTGGGACACGCGCTGCGCGCCCTGGCCCGCGCCAGGGCCGGAGTGCGGATCCGGCTCGCCGGGGGAGGGCCGCTGGGCGAGCTCGACGGGACGGTCGACCAGGTGGGCGCCGACTTCTTCGATCTGGCCCTGCATCCCGACGACGACTACCGCAGGCGGAGCAGCGTGACCGCGCTGCGCGCCGTGCCGTTCCCCGCTCTGGTCTGCGTCTCCTCGCTCGCAGCGGGATGAGATGGTCGTCGGCGCCGTCCCGGTGCCTCAGTCGAGTGCGCCCGAGCGCACCGCCTCCGCCGTTCGCTCGTACCCGCGGGCGATGTACTCCTCCAGCTTGGCGGTCTCGACGCGCCACTGGCCGCGTCCGCCCACCTGGATGGCGGGCAGCTCCCCGCTGCGCACGAGAGCCCTCGCCTGCGTCGCCGAGATGTTGAGGATCTCTGCGACGTCCGCCAAGGTCAGGAAGCGCTGCTGCGCCATCCTCCGCCTCCTTGCTCGTGGTTGCACTCCCGTTCCAGTCTGCCACCGAACGGGCGCAGCGGCTCCCCGTCCACAGGCGTCGACGGCACCGCCCGGCAGGGTCGGGCACCGGGGCCGAATCGGAGATCCTGTCCCCAGTTGTGCACCGACCGGTTCCCGGGCACCGCACCCGCGGGCAGAATGTGGGCGACGAGCGCGGTCCCGACGGCCGTGCCGACCAACGAGAGAGGCGGTCGCCGATGAGCGGCACGGTCAGGGGCACGGACGCTCCGTCGGCCCGGTTCCGAAGACCGACCTGGCGGGACCCGAGGCTGCTCACCGGGCTGCTGCTCGTGCTGCTCTCCGTCGCCGGGGTGACCGCCGTGGTCACCGCCACGAACCGGACGGACCCCTACTTGGCGGCCGCCCGGGACATCGAGGTCGGGCAGGACGTGACCGCGGAGGACGTCGTGGCCGTCGACGTCCGGTTGCAGGACGCGGCGGACCAGTACGTACCGGCGGACGCCGCGCCCGGACCGGGTACGGTCGCGACCCAGCGGATCCCGGCGGGCCAGCTGCTGCCGGGGACCGCGCTGGGCACCGCGGACCGTCTGGACCGCAAGCCGGTCGCCGTCCCCGTGGACCATCCGCTGCCCCTGGACGCCGGGGCGGGGTCCCGCGTGGACGTCTGGGTCGCCGCGCAGAAGCCCTCCGGCCGCGGCCACGAGCCCGCGCGTCTGCTGCTTCCCGCCGCCGAGATCGCGGGCGTGCAGGCCGAGGAGACCGCCCTCGGCGCGGGCCGCGGCACCGTGGTGCACGTGTTGGTCGAGGACGATCCCATGGAGGACCTCGTGGACGCGCTCGGCAACGACGCCCGCGTCACGCTCGTGTGGAATCCCGCGGGCGGCCGGTGATGGTTCTCCCGGTCATGGCCCTCGGGGTCTCGACGTGGCCCCTCGTCGACGGGATCGAACGGCTGCACGGACCCGTCACGGTGGTCCGACGCTGCCTCGACCTCACGGAGCTGCTGGCCGCGGCGCGCGCCGGACTGGGCCGGGCCGCCCTCGTCGCGGAGGGAGCCGAGGACCTCACGGCGAGCCTGCTGGAGCAGATCCGGCTCGGCGGCGCGGCGCTGCTGGTGCTGGAGGGCCACGACCACCGCCGCCTCGCCGGTCTGGGTGCTGTGGTCGTCCCGGAGCGCGCGGCGCCCGAGGACGCCGCGCGCCTCGTCGAGGAGGCCGTCGCCTCCGCGGCCGGGGCCCCGAGCGCTGTGGGCTACGCCGACGTCACCACGGCGGGCCGTGCGGACCGGGCGGTCGCCGCGGACACCTCGGCCCCGGCGGCCGACGCGGACCCGCGGGACGGGGTGGGGCCCGGCGGCGCCGAGCCACCGGAGCGCCGGGGGACCGGGCGGATCGTGGCCGTCTGGGGGCCCACAGGGGCGCCGGGCCGGACCACGGTCGCGGTCAACCTCGCCGCCGAGCTCGCGCTCCTCGGGCAGGACACGGCCCTCGTCGACGCGGACACCTACGGCCCCTCGGTGGCCGCGGCCCTCGGGATGCTGGACGAGGCCGCGGGCCTGGCACAGGCGTGCCGTCTCGCCGACCAGGGGCGCCTCGACGGCGCAGCCCTGCGGCGGACGGCCGCCGACGTGGCCGTCGCCGGGCGCACCGTCCGGGTGCTCACGGGGCTGACCCGTCAGGACCGCTGGCCGGAGCTGCGCTCGAGCGCCGTGGCGGCGGTGCTCGAACACTCGGTGCAGGAGTTCGGGACGACGGTGGTGGACTGCGGCTTCGCGCTGGAGGCCGACGAGGAGCTCACCGTCGACAGCATGGCCCCCCGCCGGCACGCGGCGGCCCTCACGGTCCTGGAGCACGCCGACGTGGTGGTGGCCGTGGGCGCCGCCGACACCATCGGCGTGCCGAGACTCGTCAAGGGCCTGCCGGACGTCGCCGCGGCCGCGCCCGGAGCCCGGCTCGTCGTCGCCGTCAACAAACTGCGCCGCTCGGCGGCGGGACGCTCCCCGGAACTGGGGATCCGAGAGGCGTGGGCGCGGTTCGGCGCCGGCACAGCGGTCGAGCTGTTCGTGCCGTGGGACCCGGAGACCTGCGACGAGGCGCTCCTGGCAGGGGCCGTCCTCGCGGAGACCGCGGCGGGGTCGTCCGTGCGGGCCGCGCTCCTGGCGCTGGCCGGTCGGGTGCTCGCCGATCCGGGAGAGCCGGCGGAGGACGGGGAGCCGCTTGTGCACGGTACTAGGCTGGGCGGCAGGATCGGGGCCTGGCTGCGGCGCTGATCGCGGGGGCGCCGTCCGGGCCGTCCATACCTGCGACCACCGGAGGCGACGTGGCGTTCACAGAACCGCTCAGGGACACCGACGACTTCGGGCCCGGGGACTACGAGTGGCTCCACCTGCTCGTGGGGGACTGGCAGCTCATCTCCGACCTCGCCTTCGGTGATCTGATCCTCAGTTTCCCGGCCGACTACATCCCCGCCGCGGGCAGCGGCAACGGCCGCGGCATGCCGGTCCCCGGCAGCTCGTTCCGGGTGCTCGCCCACGTGCGGCCCGCGACAGGCCCCACAGTCTTCCACAAGGACATGGTGGGCGAGCTGCTGCCCGACGAGCTGAGCGGCTTCCTGCGGGCCGCCTGGGTCGGCCGGCGGATCGAGCGGGTGCGCCCGGCCGGCGAGGGTGCCGGGTCCCGGGGGCCGGTCAAGGTGGTGCCGCTCGTGCGCCAGGGGCGGACGCTCGCCCTGCTGACCCTGCACGCCGGGCGGGCCGCGGGGCAGGTGGTCTCCCGGCAGGAGATCGTCTACCGCGAGGCCGCCGACGCGCTCCTGCGGATGGCCAACGAGGGTCTGTGGCCGGACTTCTCCGCCCCGACGGGATCGCGCCGCGGCGCGCCGCGCGTCGGGGACGGCGCGATCAGGCTCGACGCCGAGGACCGCGTGACGTACGTCTCGCCCAACGCGGAGTCGGCGCTGCGCCGGCTGGGGATCGACGGTGAGCTGCTCGGGGAGAAGCTCATGGACCTCGTCCCTCCCGTGCTGGGGCCCGGGGCGGACACGGACGAGACCCTCGCCCCCGTGCTCAGCGGGCGGACGGCGTGGCGCACCGAGGTGGCGGGCACGCGCGTCAGCGTCAACTTCCGCTCCGTCCCCCTGCGGGACCGGTCCGGCCGGCTCGGCGCGGTGCTGCTCTGCCGTGACGTCACCGAGCTGCGCCGCCGGGACCTGGAACTCGTCTCGAAGGACGCGACCGTGCGGGAGATCCACCACCGCGTCAAGAACAATCTGCAGACGGTCTCCGCGCTGCTGCGCCTGCAGGCCCGTCGGATGACGACGGACGAGGCGCGGCACGGGCTCGAGCAGGCCATGCGCCGTGTCGCGACCATCGCGATGGTGCACGAGACGCTCTCGCAGGGGTTCACGCAGAACGTGGACTTCGACGAGCTCATCGCCCGGCAGTTCCGGCTCGCGGCGGAGGTGGCCGCGCCCGAGCAGACGGTGCACACCCGGATGATCGGCGAGTTCGGCGAGCTGCCGACCCGTCTGGCCACCCCGCTGGCGCTGGTGATCAACGAGCTCGTCACGAACGCGGTCGAGCACGGCCTCACCGGGCGGACCGGCACGGTCGCGCTGGAGGCGTCCCGGGTGCAGGCCGAGGACGGCATCGGTCAGCTGCTCGAGGTCGTGGTGAGCGACGACGGCGCCGGAATGGGCGACGTCGTCATCGAGGAGTCCGGGGCCCGTGCCTTCCGCAGGGCGGGCAGCGGCGAGGGACTCGGGATGCAGATCGTGCGCACGCTCGTGGCGGGCGAGCTCGGGGGCTGGATCCGCTGGGAGCCGCGGCAGGGCGGGGGCACCGAGGTGACGGTGTGCGCCCGGCTCGACGACTAGCCCGAGGACGGCCCGGGAAACGGTGAGGACCGGGACCCCGTGGGGTTCCCGGTCCTCGGCGCGAGTGGATCGCTCAGGAGGCGCGGCGGGCGCGGGCGGCGCGTCGCTTGAGGGCGCGGCGCTCGTCCTCGCTCATTCCGCCCCAGACGCCCGCGTCCTGGCCGGACTCGAGGGCCCACTGGAGACAGGTGTCCATCACCGGGCAGCTGCGGCACACGGCCTTGGCCTCCTCGATCTGCAGGAGAGCAGGTCCGGTGTTGCCCACGGGGAAGAACAGCTCGGGATCCTTCTCCAGGCATGCTGCGCGGCTACGCCAATCCATGGTCAGCGATCGCTCCTTTCAAGGGCGGGTCCCGTCGGCGCAGGGCAGAACGATGCTGCTGCGGAGGCGTCCGGGACAAGAGAAAAGGCCCATGCACACGGGCCTTGTGAGGAACTGTCGTCAACCTTCCCACGCCGGAGGGGTGTGAACAAGAGCTTTGGGGGGCGCGTCACGCCCGCGGCGGTGAGGCGTTGCTCACAGGCCGCCGGGGGGCGGGCGGCTCCGGGTTCCGCACAGCAGCCCGCACCCGGGGCCGGGGGACTAGGGTGGCGGGGAGCGCCGGGGCCCGCGCCCGCCGCCCGGCCGGAAGGAGAGCCCCCATGCCCACCCCCTCCCGGGACGCCCGGCCGCGCGAGGTCGTGGTCCTGAGCGGCGTGGTGCTGCTCGAGGGCCTGGTGCTCGCCGGGGCCGCGCTGCGGCTGGTCTGGTCCCTCCTGTTCGAGGAGCCCCTGACGGTGGGCGGAACCGTCTTCCTCGCGGCGGTGTTCCTCGGGGGCGCCCTGTGGCTGCTGCACGTGGGCCGGGGTCTCTGGCGCGGCTACCGGTGGCCGCGCGCGGCCGCGCTCGTGGTCCAGCTCTTCCTCCTGGTGCTCGCCCTCCCGCTGCTCCGGTCGGGGCAGTGGGGGCCCGGGCTCGCGCCGGCGGTGCCGGCCGTCGTCGTGCTCGTCCTGCTCTTCCGGCCGGGTGTGCTCGCGTGGACGAGCCGCACCGTCCGGTAGCGGCCCCGTCCGGCCTGTCCGCGGCGGCCCCGGGGCGCGCCAGGCCAGGACGGACGGCCCGGACCAGTACAGTTGAACCGCCCGTGCCCGCCGACGTCGTGCCCGGCTCCGTCCGTTCCGTCCCCTCCCGTCGAGCAGCTCCGAACAGGTGGTCCCGTGACTCCCCGCCGCATCGTCATCGTCAGCCGCATCTTCGCCCCCGAGCCGGCCGCCGCGTCCTTCCGGCTGCGGGCCCTGGCCCGTGGCCTGGCCGAGGCGGGGGCGCAGGTCACGGTCCTCACCACGCGCCCGCCCGCCGGGGCCGTGATCGAGCCGGAGCCCTACCCGGTGCGACGGTGGCCCGTCCTGCGCGACCGGTTCGACTACGTTCGCGGGATCGTCCAGTACCTCAGCTTCGACGTCCCCGTCCTCTTCCGGCTGCTGGCCACCCGGGCCGACCTCGTGGTCAGCGAGCCGCCCCCCACCACCGGGATGGCCGTGCTCGTGTCCTCGTGGCTCCGGGGCCGGCCCTACATCTGGTACGCCCCGGACATCTGGACCACCGCCGCCGAGAAGATGGAGGTCTCCGCGCCGGTGAAGCGGGCCATGCGCGTCATGGAGACCCTCGCGGCCCGGCGGGCGGCGGGGGTGCTCACCGTGTCCGAGGCCATGGGCCGGGAGCTGCAGTCCGTCACCGGCGTGGCGTGGGGGAAGGTGCTCGTGGCGGAGAACGGCATCGACACCGACGTCTTCCGCCCCGACGGACCCGTGGCCGACCCCGGCGCCCCCTACTTCGTCTACGCCGGGTCGATGTCCGAGTGGCAGGGCGCCGACGTCTTCGTCCGCGCCATGACCCGCGTCCTCGAGGCCCACCCCGACGCCCGGTTGCGCTTCTTCGGCCGCGGCTCCGACATCGACCGGGTCCAGGAGGTCGCCGAGCGGCTCGCCCCCGGCAGCGTGCTGTTCGAGGGACTGCGTCCTGCCGCCGAGACCGCCGAGTGGACTCGGGGCGCCGTCGCAGCCCTGGGCGCGGTGCTCCCGGGCATCGGCTACGACTTCACCAAGCCCACCAAGATCTACGCCGCCGCGGCGTGCGGAACGCCGGTCGTCTACGCAGGGGCCGGGGTCGCCGCAGAACTCGTGCAGGACAACGATCTGGGCGCGGCCGTCGACCACGACGCCGGCGCGGTGGCCGAGGCCATGATCGCTGCCCTCGACCGCCGGCTCGACCCGGCGCTGGCCGAGGACAACGACCGGGAGCGCCGCCGGCGGGCCGCGTGGGCGGCCGAGAACGCCTCCCTGGCGGCCTCCGGCCGCCTCGCCGCCGAGTGGGTGCTCCAGGGCTTCCCCGACTGATCAGGTACTTTGGTACGCAGCGCACGCCCGGTGCGCCCGTGCCGCCCCCTCACCGGCCGGACGCCGGCCGGGCCGACCAGGACCTCAACCCCAGGAGTTAGCCCGTGAACGCAGATCTCGTCGTCGTAGGGTCCGGCCTGTTCGGCCTGACCGTGGCCGAGAGGGCCGCCAACGAGCTCGGCCTCGACGTGGCCATCATCGACCGGCGCTCCCACATCGGTGGCAACGCCTACACGGAGAAGGAGCCCCGGACCGGGATCGAGGTGCACCGCTACGGCGCCCACCTGTTCCACACCTCCAACGAGCGGGTCTGGGACTACGTGAACCGGTTCACCGACTTCACGGACTACGTGCACCGCGTCTACACGCGGCACCACGACGAGGTCTTCCCCATGCCGATCAACCTCGGCACGATCAACCAGTTCTTCCGCGCCGCGTACTCGCCGGCCGAGGCCCGGGCCCTGATCCAGGAGCAGGCCGGGGAGCTCGCGGGGACGGACCCGCAGAACCTCAACGACAAGGGCATCCAGCTCATCGGCCGGCCGCTCTACGAGGCGTTCATCAAGCACTACACCGGCAAGCAGTGGCAGACGGAGCCCAAGGACCTGCCCGCCTCGATCATCAACCGGCTCCCCGTCCGCTACACCTACGACAACCGGTACTTCAACGACAAGTACGAGGGCCTGCCGGTGGACGGCTACACCGCGTGGCTCGAGCGCATGGCGGACAACCCCAGGATCGACGTCCGGTTGGACACCGACTTCTTCGACGAGGGCCACGACCACTCCCGCGCCGCCGTCTCGGGGCAGGTCCCGGTCGTCTACACAGGACCCGTGGACCGGTACTTCGACTACGCCGAGGGCGACCTGTCGTGGCGGACCATCGACCTGGAGCAGGAGGTCCTGCCGATCGAGGACTTCCAGGGCGCCCCGGTGATCAACTACCCGGATCCGGACGTCCCTTTCACCCGCATCCTGGAGTTCCGCCACTTCTACCCGCAGCGCGACTACACCACGGACGCCACGGTGATCATGCGCGAGTTCTCCCGCTTCGCGGAGAAGGGCGACGAGCCGTACTACCCGGTCAACACCTCGGTGGACCGCGAGAAGCTGCTGAAGTACCGCGACCTCGCCCGTGGCGAGGACAAAGTCCTGTTCGGCGGCCGCCTCGGCACCTACAAGTACCTGGACATGCACATGGCCATCGGGGCCGCGCTGTCCATGGTCGACAACAAGCTCAAGCCCCACTTCACCGGCGGGGCCACCATCGAGAGCGGGGGAGTGGACGCGTGACCGCGACGACCCAGGACACCGAACGGACCGGCACCGAGGGCACCTCCTACCGGGTGCTGCAGGAGCTCGTCTTCCCCGCCAGAGACCGCTTCCCGACCCAGCCGCTCTACCTGGACTCCCGGGCGGACACGGGCACCGCCGCCCAGCAGGAGGACACGAAGGAGCAGCGACCCCAGATCGTCGTCAACGTGGCCTCCGACGCCGGGGCCGCCAGCGATGTGGCGATCCTCGGCCGCACGTCCGTGCGCGTGCCGGCCCGCAGCACCGTGTCCTTCGCCACGTACTTCAACGCGTTCCCGGCCAGCTACTGGCGGCACAACACCCACCTGCGCGAGGTCGTGCTGCGGGTGCGCACCACGGGCCGCGGCTCGGTGAACGTGCACAGCTCCAACGCGCGCGGCGAGTCCGTGCCCGTGTCGGTGCACGAGGTCTCCGGCGCCGACCGGCTGACCGAGGTCGTGTTGCCGCTCACGGCCTTCGCCGACGGCGGGTGGTACTGGTTCGACGCCACCGCTGGGGAGCAGGAGCTCGAGCTGCTGGGCGCCCAGTGGCTGGGCGACGGCACGGGCACCACGGAGGGGTCCGTCACCCTCCAGATCACGACCATGAACAAGCCCTCCTACTGCCTCACCAACGCCCGCCTACTGGACGAGCAGCGGGACAACCTGCCGCAGGTCGCGCAGGTCGTGATCGTGGACCAGGGCAACCAGAAGGTTGTCGACGAACCCGGCTTCGCCGAGGTCCAGGCGCGCTTCGGCGACCGCCTGCGGGTGATCGACCAGGGCAACCTGGGTGGGGCCGGCGGCTTCGCCCGCGGCATGTACGAGGCCGTCCGCGCCGACAGCACCTACGTGCTGCTCATGGACGACGACGTCGAGATCGAGCCGGAGGCCGTGCGCCGGATCAGCGTGTTCGGCGACTTCTGCAAGCGGCCCACGCTGGTCGGCGGGCACATGATCGACCTGCTCAACCCGACGAAGATCCACAACTTCGGCGAGGCCATGGACCCGTACAGCTTCCAGTACGGCCCCGCCGGCGAGGGCGTGGAGGTGGGCCACGACTTCCGGCGCAGCAACCTGCGCAGCACGGCGTGGATGCACCGCCGCATCGAGGTGGACTACAACGCCTGGTGGATGTGCCTGATCCCCACCCGGGTGGTCCGCGAGATCGGCCTGGCGCTGCCCGTGTTCATCAAGTGGGACGACGTCGAGTACGGCATCCGCGCCAAGGCCGCCGGCTACCGCACCGTGTCGCTGCCCGGCGTGGCCGTGTGGCACCTGGCCTGGGCGGACAAGGACGACACCATCAGCTGGCAGGCGTACTTCCACAAGCGCAACCAGCTCGTGGCCGCCCTGCTGCACTCCCCGTTCGATCGCGGCGGCGAGGTGCTCGGGCGCAACGGCATCAAGGACCTGCGGCACCTGCTGTCCATGCAGTACTTCGCGGAGGAGGCCCGGGTCCTGGCCCTGCGGGACGTCCTGGAAGGACCGGAGACCCTGCACGAGCTGTTGCCCCAGCGGATCCGCGACGTGCGCCGGATGATGACCCAGCACTCCGACGCCGTCTACCAGCCGGATCTGGACGCGTACCCGGTGGTCGCGTCGGCCAAGCCCCTCCGGACGCGGCGGCTCTCCGCTCCGCACGGGCTGAAGGTGCTCACCTCCGCGACCACCGCCGTGGTGCGACACCTCGCCGTGCGCCCGCAGGAGCAGGCCGAGCAGCACCCGCAGGTGCACCTTCCCTACCAGGACGCCCGGTGGTGGCGGCTCGCCCGCTACGACAGCGCCCTGATCTCCGCCTCGGACGGCACCGGCTACACCTGGTACAAGCGCTCGCCGCGGGAGGCCCGCGCCCTGATGGCGGAGTCCCTGCGACTGCACGCCCAGCTGGCCCTGCGCTGGCCGGAGCTGTCCCGCCGCTACCGCGCCGCGCTGCCGGAGGTCACCTCCATGGAGGCCTGGGAGGCGACCTTCCGCGAGCACTCGGAGATCGGCGCCTGATGCCGGTCGCCACAGTCGTCCGGAGGCCGTCCCCCGGGACGGGACTGCCGGCCGTGTTCCGCCAGCGCTACCTGCTGAAGCTGCTGGTCGACAAGGAGCTGCAGATCCGCTACCGCGGTACGGTCCTCGGGCTGCTGTGGTCCTACGTCAAGCCGGGGATCCAGTTCGTCGTCTTCTACGTGGCCCTGGGCATCTTCCTGGGCCTGGAGCGGGGGATGGAGAACTATGCCGTGTACCTGTTCTCCGGGATCATCCTGATCAACTTCTTCTCGGAGTCCTTCGGCAACGCGGCGCGCTCGATCGTGGCCAATGCGAGCCTCATCAAGAAGATCTACCTGCCCCGGCAGATGTTCCCGGTGGCGTCCGTGTGGGTCGCCGGCGTGCACCTGATGCCGCAGCTGGTGGTCATGCTCCTGGCCGGGCTGATCGTGGGCTGGTCGCCCACGTGGATCTCCCTGCTGGCCGTGCCCGCGGCGCTGCTGATCGTGGGCCTCCTGGGGGCGGGGCTGGGCATGCTCTTCGGCGCGGCGAACGTGTTCTTCCGCGACGCCGAGAACTTCGTGGACCTGATCGTGATGGTCAGCACGTGGTCCGCCCCGGTCCTCTACGCGTGGACGATGGTGCGCGACGTGCTGGGCCCGGTGTGGTTCGCCGGGTTCATGCTCAATCCCCTGACCGTGGCCGTCGAGCTCTCGCACGCGGCGTTCTGGCTGCCGACCACCACCCCCGGCGCCCACGAGGTGCCGCCCCACCTGTTCTCCCTCTGGACGCCGGTGGCGCTGGTCGTGGTCACGGTCATCATGTTCCTGGGCGACCTGATGTTCCGTCGCCTCGAGGGCCGATTCGCGCAGGAGCTGTGACCATGAGCACCGACCGCACCGTCCCGGCGCCCGAGCCCGCCGTGGTGGCCCAGCACCTGGCCAAGGAGTTCTCGCTCCGCCACGCCCGCTCCCTGAAGGAGACGGTGATGTGGCTCGCGCGGGGCCGGCGCCAGGACATCTCCAACCGCTTCCGCGCCCTCGAGGACCTCAGCCTCAGCATCCGGCCGGGCGAGAGCGTTGCGCTCGTGGGCCTCAACGGTTCCGGGAAGTCCACGTTCCTCAAGCTGGTCTCCGGGGTGATGAGCCCCGACGGGGGCTCGCTCGTGGTCAACGGGCGCGTGGCAGGGCTGATCGAGGTCGGCGCGGGCTTCCACCCGGACCTCACCGGCCGCGACAACGTGTACCTCAACGGTGCGATCCTCGGCATGTCCAAGGAGGACATCGACCGGAAGTTCGACCGGATCGTGGCGTTCTCCGAGATCGAGCAGTTCATCGACACCGAGGTGAAGTTCTACTCGTCGGGCATGTACCTGCGCCTGGCCTTCGCCGTGGCGGTGTTCACCGACCCGGACATCTTCATCATCGACGAGATCCTCTCGGTGGGCGACGAGCCCTTCCAGCGCAAGAGCCTGGGCCGGGTCAAGGAGCTCTCGGCGGAGGGCAAGACGCTGCTGGTCGTCAGCCACGACTTCGACGTGGTCCGCAAGGTCTGCGACCGCGGGGTGTGGATCGAGCACGGCCGGGTCCGCAGCGACGGGCCCATCGACGAGGTGATTGAGCAGTTCCGCGCCGCGGAGAACGCCGGCTGACGCCTCCGCGGACGACGACGGGCCGCACAGCTCCACCGGGAGCCGGGCGACCCGTCGTCCGTCCGGACCGGGGCCGGCCGCGGGATCGGCGTCCCGCCGCGGCATCGAGCGCCCGCCGTGGAATCAGGGGCCGTCGCAGCCGACGACCTCGTAGAGTGCCGCCTCCCCGTTGCGTTCGACCAGCGCCAGGTTCACGTCGACGGCCGGTTCCACGGCGTTGACCCCGGTGTAGGCGAGCGCGGCCGGGTCGTCCGGGATGATGAACTGGGTGCCGAAGTCCAGGACGTAACGGACATCGAGCTCCTCCGCGACCTCGCACGCGGGACTGCCGGGGACTGCGGTGTCGATGCCCGTGACGATCTCCCGCACCTGCGGATCGGGCGTGCCCACGTGGTACTGGGTCACGGGCCGCTCGGCGACCGCGAACGCCAGGGAGCCGCCGTTCCACGGGTTGACGGCGATGACGTCCCCGGGGTCCGTGAGCCCGTCGAGATCCTCCAGGAGCTCGTACTCGTCCCGGGTCAGCACGTTCTCGGGGCCCTCCCACGCGTAGTACTGCTTGCCCCACCTCGTGGCCTGGGTGAGGGACTCGACCTGGGAGTACGGCACCGCGAGCGCCAGCACCACGACCGCCGCGGCGGGGTAGGCGGCGCGGCCGGTCCGGGGCCGGCCGGCGAACGAGGCGAGGGCCGCGGCGCCGCCGGCCACACCTGCCACCAGGTGCGCGGCGCCGAGGGCGGCGAGGGGGACGGCGGTCAGCGGGAGGGTGGCCGCCAGACGGTAGGAGTCCACGTACCATCCCCCGGTCAGCCACTCCCGCCAGGGGCCCTCCTCGCCACCGGCGGAGACCGCGTACAGGAGCACGAGGGACAGGTGTCCCAGCACGAGCCAGCGCAGTCGGCGGCGGGCGATCGCGGCGTAGACCCCCGCCGCGGTCAGCACCACGAGCACCCAGGGGATGTCGTCGCGGCCGTTCGCCGTGAACGTGACGGCTTCGCCCACGCCCCGGCCGAAGGACGTGAAGGGGTCCCACGCGCGGTCCGTGGTCAGGACGTTCCACAGGAGCAGCCAGGCGACGACCACGACGACCGCCACCGCCACGAGGCCGAGGGCGGGACCACGGCGCCGGGCGCCCGCGGCCGCGCGCAGGCCGAGCCACCACGCCGTGGCCGCCAGGGGGACCGCGACCACGAGCAGGGCCAGGAACGCGTTGGGCTGGGAGACGAACAAGGCGCCCAGGGTGACCACCAGGCTGGCCGCCAGTCGGACCCGGCCGGCCGCGTCCGGGGTGCGGGCCGTCCGGTCCGCGCTCACCCCGGGGCCGAGCAGCCGCACGAGCAGGCCGAGGGACACGGGGGCGATCGCCAGGGCAAGGATGTTGGGGAAGAGCGGCCCCCAGGCCATCAGGCCGAGCGGGAAGACGCTGAAGCCGGCGGCGGCCGTGCCGGCGACCACGGCCGCCACGGGGGACGGACCGACGAGGCAGCGGACCAGGAAGATGCACGAGGCGGGCCAGACGAGCCCGGCCACGGCGAGCAGCGTCAGGTTGTGGGCCACGAGCACGCTGTCCCCGGTCAGGGGCACCGCGAGGGACGCCAGCTGGTGCCACGCCGCGGGGTACAGGGCGATGGTGCTGTCCGGGCTCACCATCCGGTTGAGGGTCAGCGTCGAGCCGTTGCCGGTCTCCACGACGTAGCGGATGGCGTTGAGGTGGAAGATGTTGTCCCAGCGCTGGGCCATCGCCTCCGGGTGTCCGATCACGGACGCCATCCGGCGCACCAGGAGCACCGCCCCGATGGCGAGACCGGCGGCCGCGCCCACCGGGTACAGCCAGCGGCGCCCGTCGCCGAAGCGCTCCTCCGGGTCTCCCGTGTCCGCCCCCACGGCGTGCGAGCCGGGCACGTGGCCGCCCCGGGGGATCAGCCGGCCGACCAGCCACGCCAGTGCCGTCAGCACCACGGCGGCGGCCACCTGGGCGAGCGCGCCGTAGGGGATCCCGAGCAGCTCCAGAACCACACCCGTGAGCCCGACGACGGCGACGCTGAACACCGGCGCCGTCAGCAGGATCCGGCCCCCGCGCTGCCCGAAGGCCCACAGCAGGGCCAGCCCGGGCAGCCACAGGAAGGCCAGCAGCACCAGGAACGCGGGCAGATGAGGTCCCCAGTCCGTCAGCACGTCGGTCCTGCGGGGCTCGGCGTGGCAGCGGGCACAGTGTCGTCCTCACGGTGGGGGGAAGGGTCGGGTCGATTATAGGGGCCGACCCGGCCCCGGCCCCCGACCTGACAGGCGGTTCCGGCGCGCTGTGCGAGAATGTGCGGGTGAGTCGTTCGTGGATCGTCATGCCCGTGTACAACGAGGCGGCCGTCGTGGGAGAGGTGCTGAAGGAGCTCCGGAGGACCTTCCCGCACGTCGTCTGCGTCGACGACGGATCCTCCGACGACTCCGCCCGGATCTGCGCCGAGGCCGGCGCCGTCGTCGTCCAGCACCCGATCAACCTGGGGCAGGGCGCCGCGCTGCAGACCGGCTTCGAGTACGCCCTGCAGGACCCCGGGATGGACTGTGTGGTGACCTTCGACTCCGACGGCCAGCACCGTGTGGTGGACGCGTGGGACATGGTCGAGCGGATCCGGTCGGGCGAGGCGGAGGTCGTGCTCGGCTCCCGTTTCCTCGACCGGCGCACCCGGATCTCCGTGCTCAAGCGGATCGTGCTGCGCACCGCCGCGTTCTTCTCCAAGCTGTCCACCGGCATGGACCTGTCCGACGCCCACAACGGGCTGCGCGCCCTCGACCGGGACACCCTGTCCCGGATCCGGCTCACCCAGAACCGGATGGCGCACGCCTCGGAGATCGTCAACCAGCTCGCCGACATCCGGCCCCGCTGGGTCGAGCACCCGGTCGAGATCATCTACACGGACTATTCGAAGTCCAAGGGGCAGTCGCTGCTCAACGGCGTGAACATCCTCGCCGAGCTGTTCGTCAAGTAGTCCCCACCCAGTACGCGTCCAGTACGCACCGTCGAAGGGAAGAGCCGTCCGATGATCTACGCCGTCCAGATCCTGCTGGTCCTGGCCGTGGGCTACGGCGCGCTCGCCCTGATCCGCGGCGGGGCCAACGCCAAGCACCAGGCGATCCGCCGGGTGGTGGCCCTGGCCTTCTTCGTCTTCGCGGCGCTGTCCATCTTCTTCCCCGACCTGCTCACAGGCGTCGCCCACTTCTTCGGGATCGGGCGCGGCACGGACCTCGTCCTGTACGGCTTCGTGGTGATCTTCATGATCACCCAGGCCACCTCCGCGCTGCGCAACCGCCAGCAGGAGGTCAACGTGACCCGGCTGGCCCGGCACATCGCCGTCGCCGAGGCGGAGCGGCCCTGGGCGCCGGCCCCGGCCCACGCCGAGCGGGCCTCGGTCCGGCACTTCGCGGAGACCTCGCCGGCGGAGCGCCCCGCGGGCTGACCGCCCCCGGCGCGGGTCAGGTCCCCCGGACCACCCGGGACAGCAGGTCCGGCCGGTCGGTCATGACGCCGTCCACGCCCCACTCCAGCAGGCGGCGCATGTCGTCCTCCCGGTCGATCGTCCACACGTCGACCCGGAGCCCCGCCTGCTGGGCGCTCCGCACGAGCCCGGGCGTGAGAACGCGCAGACCCAGGAGGGAGTCCGGCGGCTGCAGGCCCTCGAACGGGAGGGCGTGATGGTCGTGCCGGCCCAGCAGGCACAGCAGCCGGAAGGCCGCGAACTCCGTCACGGAGGCCGCCGTGGGGACCGCTCCGCCGGAGACCTGGCGGAACCGCCGGATCGAGGCGGTGCGGTTCGTGGCGACGAGGGTGCGCCCCTGGGCGCCCGCCGCCCGGATGGTCCGCCAGACGATCTCCTCGGCGCCGGGACGGTTGCCCTTGAGCTCGATCGCCACGCGGTGCTCGGGGAAGGCCTCGTAGACCTCCGCGAGCGCGGGGACGTGCACCCCGCGCCCCCGCCAGGGGAAGGTCCTGCCGTCGCGGGTGAACCCGTGCCCGGCGTCCAGGCGCTGCAGCTCCGCGGTGGACATCAGCGCGACGGCTCCGGTCCCGTCCGTCGTGCGGTCCACCGTGAGGTCGTGCATCAGGACGGCCGTGCCGTCGGCGGAGGCCTGCACGTCGAGTTCCAGGACGACGTCCCCCAGGGCAACGGCTGCCCGGAACGCCTCGAGGGTGTTCTCCGGGGCGACCTCGGCGCCGCCGCGGTGGGCGAAGGTGGCCGGCCAGTCCCGCGGCGCGGCGGCCCTCGGAGCCGGTGACGGAGCCACCAGGTGCCGGCCGAGAGCCGCGCCGACTCCGCTCGTGAGCAGGTTCCCGGTGAACGGGACGGCCGCGCGGAGCAGCGCCCGGGCCCGGGCTGCGACATCGGGTCGGGTGCGGTCCTGCTCGGTGGTCACGTGGGTCATGGCAGTCCTTGTGATCGGCGGCGGCGTCCGCACCACAGGTGCCGTGGTGCGGACGCCCGGTGCGGAGCGTGTTCGCCCGCCTACACTACGGCCCGGCGGTACGCCGCGCATGCCGGCGAGGGCGGGACGGAGCCGTGCCGTCCAGGGCAGGTTTCATGCGCGCGCATCCTGTGACAGTTCTTGTGTTTTCGGACGGGAACAACGTCGCAGGTCAGCGACGGCTGTCCACAGCAGGCCGGAACGGGGTTGTGGGGGCGACGACGGATCGGCCTATGTTCCTGTGCATGCGCTCCGCAGGGGAGCCGCCGGCACGGATCACACGCCGGGCAACGTGCAGGGGGACGGATGACGGCACTGCTCTCCGAGGACGCCCTCGGGCTGGTCGAGGCCGAGGTGCGGGAGCTGATCCGTCGCCGGGGGCTGGACCCGGTGCTGGAGCTGGAGCGGACCCGGGAGCTGGTGGACGCCGCGGTGCGCGACTACGACCAGCGCTCGGCGCGCGGGGTGCTGCCGGCCCTGGCGGACCTGGACGCCGCCCGCCGGGTGCTGCTGGACCTCGTCGCCGGGTTCGGCCCGCTGCAGCCGCTGCTCGACGACCCGCGGATCGAGGAGATCTGGATCAACGGTCCGGCGGAGGTCTACGCCGCCCGCGGCGGGGAGTCCGAGCTGACCAGCCTGGTGCTGACCGAGGCCCAGATCCGCAACCTGGTGGAGCGCATGCTCAAGTCCTCGGGCCGCCGCCTGGACCTGTCCTCCCCGTTCGTGGACGCGGCCCTGCCGGACGGCTCCCGGCTTCACGTGGTCATACCGGACGTGACGCGCCGGCACTGGGCCGTGAACATCCGCAAGTTCGTGGCCCGGGCACGGCGGCTGGACGACCTCGTGGAGCTGGGATCGCTGCCGCCACGCGCGGCGCGCTTCCTCGACGCGGCGGTGGCCAGCGGGCTCAACGTCCTCGTCTCCGGCGCCACGCAGGCAGGCAAGACGACGCTCCTGAACTGTCTGTGCGCCTCCATCGGGCCACGGGAGCGGGTGGTGACGGTGGAGGAGATCTTCGAGCTGCAGGTGCCCCTGCGCGACGTCGTGGGGATGCAGTGCCGCCAGCCCAACCTCGAGGGTACGGGCGAGATCCCCCTGCGCCGGCTCGTGAAGGAGGCCCTGCGGATGCGCCCGGACCGGCTCGTGGTCGGGGAGGTCCGGGAGGCGGAGAGTCTGGACATGCTCATCGCGCTGAACAGCGGACTGCCGGGGATGTGCAGCCTGCACGCCAATTCCGCCCGGGACGCCGTGACCAAGATCTGCACCCTGCCGCTGCTGGCCGGCGAGAACATCAGCTCCGGGTTCGTGGTGCCCACGGTGGCCTCGTGCTTCGACCTCGTGGTGCACTGCCACCGCGACCGGCACGGGCGGCGCCGGGTGAGTGAGATCCTCGCGATCGGCAACCGGGTCGAGAACGGCGTGATCGAGACGTACCCGGTGTTCGCCGAGGTGGACGGCACCCTGCTCGCGGTGGCCGCCGAGGCGCCGGCGGCGTGGAAGTTCGAGCGGGCCGGGCACCGGGTGAGCGACCTGCTGGCGGACGACGGCCGGGTCGGAGCGGTGCGGTGAGTGCGGCACTGGGCGTGCTGCTGGGAGCGGGGGTGTTCCTGCTCTGGTGGTCCTGCTGGGCCGAGGAGGCGCCGCGCCCGGTCGGCTCGCGCAGGCCCGGTCGGTTGCGCGAGCTACTGCTGCGAGCGGACCTGGCCCGGGTGGGACCGGCGGGACTGCTCGCCGCCTGCGCCGCGGTCGGGGCGCTGGGCGGGCTGCTCGTCGCCGCCGTCACCGGCGCGGCCGTCCTCGGCCTGTGCGCCGCCGTCCTGGGCGGCTGGGTTCCCCTGGCCGTGGTCCAGCACCGGGCTCGGCGCCGGGCGGCGGCTCTGCGCGAGGTGTGGCCCGACGTCGTCGACCACCTGCGCTCGGCGATCCGGGCCGGGATGTCCCTGCCCGAGGCGCTGATGCAGCTGCAGTACCGCGGACCCGAGCCGGTGCGCCCGGCCTTCGCCCGGTTCGCCGCCGACTACCGGGCCTCGGGGCAGCTGCACGGCGCGCTCACCCTGCTCAAGGACAGGCTGGCCGATCCCGTGGCCGACAACATCGTCGAGGCTCTGCGGGTGACCCGGGAGGTGGGCGGAACCGACCTCGGCCGGCTTCTCGGGACGCTGTCGGAGTTCCTGCGGGAGAACGCCCGCACCCGCGGAGAGCTGGAGGCCCGCCAGTCCTGGACGGTCAACGCCGCGCGCCTGGCGGTGGCCGCACCGTGGATCGTCCTGGCGCTGATGGCCACCCAGCCCGCCGCGATCCGAGCCTATGACACCCCGGCCGGCGCCCTCGTGCTGATCGGCGGACTGCTGGTGTCCGCCACCGCTTATCGCCTCATGCTGCGCATCGGGGCGCTGCCCGAGCCCGAGCGGGTGCTGCGGTGAGTGCTTCCCCCGCCCTGCTGATGCTCCTCGGCCTGGTGCACGCCGCCGGGCTGTGGCTGGTGCTCACCGGTGCCCGGGTTACCGGCGGGCCGTCCTTCGCGACCCGGATCTCTCCGCAGCTGCGCTCGGTGGAGGTCGAGTCGGCGCTGCTCGCCCGCCCCGGGCACCCTTCGGCGCGGGCGCACGACCGGGCCGCGGTGGGTCTGGACCCGCTGGTGCGCGCTCTGGCCGACCGCGTGTTCCGGCACGCCGCCCCGTCGGCTGCCCTGGAGAGACGGCTGGTCCGGGCGGGCGTCACCACCACGGTGGCGGACTTCCGCGCCGAGCAGCTCCTGTTCGCGACCGGGGGCCTGTTGCTCGGCGTCCTGCTCGGCGTGGCCGCCGTGGCTCGCTGGGGCACGGGCCCCGGCGGGGTGCTGCTGGCGGTGGGCGCGGCCACGGCCGCCGGGCACCTGCTGCGCGGGCACCTGCTGAGCCGGCGGATCCGAGTCCGTGAGGCCCGGATGCTGTCCGAGTTCCCTGCCGTGGCCGAGCTGATGGCGCTGTCGGTCGGGGCGGGGGAGAGCGCGGTGGGTTCGCTCGAGCGGGTGTGCCGCGTCGCCGAGGGAGAGCTCACCGCCGAGTTCCGCGCGGTGCTCGCCCAGACCCGGTCCGGCGCCGGACTCGTGCACGCCCTCCAGGACTTCTCCGGCCGCACCCCCGTGGCACCGATCGGGCGGTTCGTGGACGGCATCGTCGTGGCCATCGAACGCGGCACGCCCCTGGCGGACGTGCTGAGGGCGCAGGCCCAGGACGTGCGGGACAACGACAAGCGCGAGCTGATGGAGGCGGCCGGGCGCAAGGAGATCGCCATGATGGTTCCCTTGGTGTTCTTCGTGCTGCCGCTGACCGTCGTGTTCGCCGTGTACCCCGGGCTGGCCGTTCTCGAGCTCGGCTTCTGACCTCTCATCCGGGCGGCCCGGGACGGGCCGCCCCCTAGGAAAGGACACACCCCATGTCACATCTCCACCGGCTCGTCACCCTGCTCGGTGTCGTCGCCCTGGCACTGTCCGCGCTGCGCGACCGGCTCGCCGCTGATGATCCCGATCGCGGCGACGTCCCCGGCTGGGTGATGCTGACCCTGATGTCCGCGGTGCTCGTGGCCGGCCTGCTGCTGGTGGCGCAGCCGGCCCTGGAGGGGCTCTTCCAGGACGCCATGGCCCGCGTGAGCCAGAACTGAGGATGGCCGGGAACCGCGCCCGGCCGGGTGCCGAGCCGCAGGAGACGGAGCGGGGCAGCGCGGTGGTCGAGTACCTGATGGTGGCCGGTCTGGTGGCGATGATCTTCGCGGCCACCCTGCAGCTCGCCCTGGCTCTGCACGTGCGCAACACGCTGATCGACGCCGCCGCGGCCGGCGCCCGGTACGGCACCCTGGCTGACCGCTCGCCCGAGGACGGGGTCGAGCGGACCCGCCGGATCGTCTCCGGTGCCCTGGGGCCCCGGTACGCGCAGGACATCGTCGCGACCCCCGTGACGGTGGGCGAGCTGCGGACCCTGGAGGTCACGGTGGTGTCGCCGCTGCCGGTGGTGGCGCTGTTCGGCCCGCCCGACTCCCTGGAGGTGCGCGGCCATGCCGTCCTCGGCGACTGAGGCGCCCGGAGCGCTCGACGGGCGTGCGGACGGTGACGAGGGCAGCGCGGTCGTGGAGTTCGTCGCGATGGGCACGCTGCTGCTCGTTCCCGTGGTGTACTTCGTGCTCGCGGTGGCCCAGGTCCAGGCCGGGGCCTTCGCTGTCGTGGCCGCTGCGCAGCAGGCCTCCCAGGTGCTGGCCCGGGCCGAGCCCGGGGAGCTCTCGGACGCAGGGCTGACCGCGGCCGCGCAGCTGGCGGCCGCGGACCAGAACTTCGCCCCCGACCGGCTGGCGATCCGGCTGGAGTGCTCCGACGGCGCCTGCGCGGCGCCCGGTGCGGTGGCCACGGTGCACGCGACCCTGGAAGTCCCGCTGCCGCTGGTGCCCGGCTTCACGGACCTGGACGTCGCCGTGCTGACGTCCTCGGCGACGGTCGTGGTCGGACGCTACGGATGACCGGGCGGCACCCCGGCCCGGACGGGCGTCGAGACGACGGCCGGGACGACCGGGACGACGGCCCTGACGACCGGGACGACGGCCAGGTCACGATCCTGGTCATCGGCTTCGCGGTCGTGCTGCTCCTGCTGACGGTCGTGGTCATGGGCGTCACCGCGGTCTACGTGGGGGAGCGCAAGCTGCAGGTGCTGGCCGACAACGCCGCGCTCGCCGCGGCCGACACGTTCGTGGCGCTGGACCCGGGCGAGGGCGGCGCCCCGCCCGCCACGGTCCTGGACGACGCCGCCGTGGCGGGGGCCGCCGCCGCGTACCTCGACACCGTCCGGGCCTGGTCCGGCACCCCCGGGCTGGCCCTGGCCGCGCCCACCGGGAGCCCGGACGGGCGGACAGCGGAGGTGACGCTGTCCGCCGTCGTGCACCCGCCGGTGGTCAACCTGCTGGTGCCCGACGGCATCCCGATCACCGCCACGAGCGAGGCCCGCGCACTGCTGGGGCGATGACGTCTCCGGTGCCTGCGACTCGCTCGTGAGCACTCCCAGGGACAACGCCGGCGGCACGGCCCCTGCCCAGGCATCAGGGCCGTCCCCGGGCGACGCGACGGGGACCATCACCATTCGGGCGCTGGTCGGCGCGAACTCATTGACCGGTCGACTCCGGGGGCGCACGCTGGTGTCGAAGAACGTTCCTCCGGGCCGATCCTCATGATCCCTTCGGCCCTTCCGGGGAAGGAGTCGTCGCGACAGCATCCGGTGCGGCCGCACGGCACGTACCGAAGTGAGCGGGACGCGGACCACGGGAGCAACCCGCTGCGTGCGGTCCCGCCCGACACCGCATCGAGGTTTCGACATGAGTGCTTTTCGCGCGTGGGGGCGGCGAAGCGCGCCAGTGCGCTGCCTGCTGGCGCTGCTGTTCGTACTGGCACTGGGCAGCGCCGGGATTCCGTCGTCGGCCGCCCTGGAAGAGCGGGGGGACGTCATCCGGACCGCGCCCCGCCCGAATTCCTACGACGACACGGTCAGACAGGACAAACCCGCCGCGTACTGGGCCATGAGCAGTCCTGGCGCAGGCACGGAGAAGGACCTGGTGGGGAAGCTCCACGGCAGGTACCACGGCAAGCCGAAGCGGACGACCCTGCCCAACGGCGACACGGCCGCGGACTTCGACGGCACCCGCCAGTACCTCCAGGTGCGGGACGCCGCCGCCCTCAGCGCCGCCACGCGCGGAGTGCTCACGATCGAGGCGTGGATGCGCCCCGACACGCTCGATTTCCGGTCCCAGGAGAGTTCGGGATACGTGCACTGGATGGGCAAGGGCGAGCCGAGGAACCACGAGTACGTCGCGCGGATGTACTCGGCGCGCAACTCCGAGGACCGGCCCAACCGCATCTCCGGCTATGCGTTCAACCCCTCCGGGGGAGAAGGACCGGGGTCCTACTTCCAGCAGCCCGTGCGCAAGGGGGACTGGATCCACTACGTGCTCGTCATCAATGCCAACGAGAAGGGCGGGAAGTATCCGCACGGCTACACGAAGATCTACCGGAACGGGAAGCGCATGGACCAGGACGATCTGGAGCACGACGGCACGGTCGTCGTGCCCCGGCGTGGCAGTGCGCCGTTCCGCGTGGGCACCCGTGACCTGAGGTCGTTCTTCGACGGAGCCGTCGGCAAGGTGGCGATCTACACCAGGGAGCTGCCCGCGGAGCGGATCGAGCAGCACTATCAGGTGATGACCGGGAGGTGATGACCGGGGAGCACCCCGAGCCGAGAAGGGGACGGTGTCCCGGAGACGGCGGGAGCGCAAGTGCCCGGACCTGCTCGAACCGCAGCCCGATCGTCCCGCCCACCAGCGGCTCGCCCCGGGCGTGACCCGTACAGGCCCGGGCGTGATCCGTACGGGAGTGCTCAGAGACCGCGCGGGAGGGTCGCGCCGCGGTCGAACTCCTCCGTGGTGCGCACCGTGCCGTCCTCGCCGATGAGCGTCACGCCCCGGTCGGAGCCGCGGCGGCCGTCACCGGCGACGTCGGCGCCCGCGTCGGCCACGACGTTCTCGAGGGTCACCCCGGCGCCCACCCGCACGTCGTCCAGCAGCACCGAGCCGCGCACCGTGGCGCCTTCCTCGACGACGACACCGGGGCCGAGCACCGAGTGCTCCACGGCGCCGCGCACGATCGCGCCCGCCGCGACCATCGACCCGCGCAGCTCGGCGCTGCCCGCGATCCGGGCAGGCACCCGCTGCGGCTGGGCCGAGAGGATCGGCCAGGAGGGGTCGTCCAGGGTGACGCCGTCGCCGTCGAGCATCTGCATGTGGGCGGTCCAGTAGGACTGCAGGGTGCCCATGTCCATCCAGTACCCGTCCAGGCGGTGCTCCGCCACCGTGCGGTGCGCCACGAACCACGGGACCAGGTCGTTGCCGTAGTCCTCGAGCCGGCCCTCCTGCTCGTGCAGGACGTCCAGGGCCTCCAGCAGCCGGTCCGCGTCGTAGAGGAACATCTCGCCGGCGACCAGCCGTCCGCGGGGCTCGTCCGGCTTGTAGTCGAAGCCGGTGACGCGGCCGTCGTCGTCGGCCTGCACCACGCCGTAGCGGGAGGGCTCCTCGTCGACGAGCGTGGTGACCACGGTCAGGTCGGCGCCCCGCGCGAGGTGGGTGTCGATCACGTCGAGGAAGTTCAGCGTGTAGAGGTGGTCGGCGCTGAGCACGAGGACCAGGTCCGGGGCGAAGTCGCGGATCAGGTCCTTCTGCCGGTAGATCGAGTCCGCGTTGCCCTCGGCGAAGCCTTCGTCCTCGGTCCCCTGGTACGGGGGCAGGACCTGGAGGCCGCCGTGGGTGCGGTCGAGGTCCCAGGGGCGCCCGTTGGCCAGGTGCTGGTTGAGGCTGTGCGGGAGGAACTGCTCGACGACCCACACGTCCGAGATGTGGGAGTGCACGAGGTTGGACAGGGCGACGTCGATGAGCCGGTAGGTGCCCGCCACGGGCAGGGCGGGCTTGACCTTCTTCTCGGTCAGGGCGCCGAGGCGGGAGCCCTTCCCGCCGGCGAGGACCAGGGCCAGCGTGCGGGGAATGCGCATCGTGCTTCCTTCCTGTCGGCACCATCCTGCCAGAGCGTGGGCGGGCGGCACCGGGCGGGACCGGGGTGATTTGCCCCCATGGGATAATCTTGGCTTCCATGGCCTCCCTTGACTTCCCGGCAGAGATCTCCGCCCTCCGTTCCACGTTCGCGTCCATCGAGGCCGTGAGCGACGTCGACGCCATCAAGCGGGACATCGCCGAGCTCTCGCAGCAGGCGACCGCCCCGGACCTCTGGGACGACCAGGCCGCGGCGCAGAAGATCACCTCCAAGCTCTCCCACAAGCAGTCCGACCTCGAGCGGCTCGAGGAGCTGGGCGGGCGCATCGACGACATCGAGGTCATGGTGCAGCTGGCCGCCGAGGAGGACGACGCCGAGACTCTGGAGCTCGCCGTGGAGGAGCTCGCCGCGGTCAAGAAGGCGCTCTCCCGGCTGGAGGTCCAGACCCTGCTCTCGGGCGAGTACGACGAGCGCGAGGCCGTGGTGACCATCCGCTCCGGCGCCGGTGGCGTGGACGCCGCCGACTTCGCCGAGATGCTCATGCGCATGTACCTGCGCTGGGCTGAGCGCCACGGCTACCCGACCACCGTCCTGGACACCTCCTACGCGGAGGAAGCGGGCCTGAAGTCCGCGACCTTCGAGGTCAAGGCGCCCTACGCCTTCGGCACCCTGTCCGTGGAGGCCGGCACCCACCGGCTCGTGCGCATCTCCCCGTTCGACAACCAGGGCCGGCGCCAGACCTCGTTCGCGGCCGTGGAGGTCATCCCGCTCATCGAGCAGGACGACTCGATCGAGATCCCCGAGTCCGAGATCAAGGTGGACGTCTTCCGCTCCTCGGGCCCCGGCGGTCAGTCCGTGAACACCACGGACTCCGCGGTGCGGATGACCCACCTCCCCACCGGCATCGTCGTGTCCATGCAGAACGAGAAGTCCCAGCTCCAGAACCGCGCCGCCGCGCTGCGCGTGCTCCAGTCCCGGCTCCTCCTCCAGCGCCAGGAGGAGGAGAGCGCCAAGAAGAAGGAGCTGGCCGGGGACGTCAAGGCGTCCTGGGGCGACCAGATGCGCTCCTACGTCCTGAACCCGTACCAGATGGTCAAGGACCTGCGGACCAGTCACGAGGAGGGCAACCCCTCCGCGATCTTCGACGGCGCGATCGACGGCTTCGTCGACGCCGGGATCCGCTGGCGCGCCGACCAGCGCCACGCCCCGGCCGACGCCTGAGCTTTCGCGAGGGAGCCGTCCGGGCCCCGGCCGGTCCCGTGTCCGGCCGGGGCCCCGTGCTCAGCGGCGCAGGAAGCGCGCCACGGTCCGCCCCGGCAGGGTGCGGGACTCCGGTGCAGCGGGGCTGTCCTCGAGGGCCGCGGCGGCCGGGTACAGCTCCTGAGCCTCCCGCAGCTTGGTGCGGTGCAGCCGCGCGGCCGTGGCCGGGAAGGAGTGCGACCGGGTGGGCGCAGCCGGTTCCGTGCTGCCGGTCGGCGTGACGGACCACCCTGTTCCGGCCTCGACCAGGGACTGGTGCTTGACGCGGTAGTAGTCGGGGCTGACCTCCAGCGCGGTGCCCTCCGCGCCGCAGGCGGCGGCGAGCAGGTGGAAGTGGAACCGCGAGGTGAGCCAGGTCTGGCCCGGCCGGGCCGGGAGGCCCTCCTGCCAGAGGCGCGTGAAGGGCACGAAGTGCTCCTCGGGGACGAGATCGGCGAGCCGGTCGAAGGCCGCGCGGTCCGCGCCGGGGATAGCCTCGAGGTAGCGCACGGTGCGGCCGGCCAGCGCCGGGCCGGTCAGTGCGGCCCGCACGGCCGCGACGGCGTCGTCGAGCACCCCCGGCTCGGACATGTCGCTCTGCAGGCACACCCACACGTCGCCGTCGGCCGCTCCCTCGGCCGGAGCGCCGGTGAAGCCCGGGAGGCCGGGCAGGCCGAGGAAGGCGTCGTCGGGGGCGCGGTCGGCCCGGGAGAGCTGGGCGCTCGGCGCGTCGCGGACCGTGGCGTGGTCGAAGGCGCCGAGCGCGGCCCGCAGGCCCTCGGCGTCGGCGGCGGGGGCCAGGCCCAGGCCGGTGGCGACGAGCCGCGCGCCGGAGACCTCGCGCAGCCGCAGGGCCGCGCGCAACAGGCGCGCGTGGTGCGGCCAGAGGGAGTTCAGGTAGCCGCCCCCGAGGAAGTGCACCGTGCCGGCGCGGCGGGCGCCGAGCAGGCCGAGGTCGTAGCGCGGGGACCCCAGGTGCGTCACCACCCGGTCCACGTGGGCGTCCGCCGCGACCGGGTCCATCGCCGTCGCCTCGAAGGCGAGCCGCCACAGGGTGTCGGTGGTCCGCAGCCCCGGGTGCAGGCCCTCGAACAGGTGGGACGCCAGCCCCGGGTTCGGGCAGTCGAGCCACACCTCGGCGCCGGGCCGGGCGCGGGCGAGGAAGCGCAGCCACGAGGCGGCGATGAACTCGTCACCGAAGTTCGGGTGACCGCTCGTGCCGACGAGGTACAGGACGTCCGCGGCGGGCGGGCGCTCGATGGGGGCTGGGTCCAGCATCCGCCCAGCTTAGCGGGTGCCAGGTGGTGACCTGGGACAACGCTCCTGCGCCGGGGTCCCCCGGGTCCGGTCGCCACGCATCGGTCCCGAGCGATCGCCGTGGCGTAGGATGGGGGACCTGCCGCGTGCCCCGGTGCACGGCAGATCCCCGTCCGCACCGTCCCCAGGGAGGAGGCCCATGGCCAAGAAGGACACCGGTCGCCAGGTCATCGCCAACAACAAGAAGGCCCGGCACGACTACCACATCCTCGACACCTACGAGGCGGGTCTCGCGCTCATGGGCACCGAGGTGAAGTCCCTGCGCATGGGGCGCGCCTCCCTCGTGGACGGGTTCTGCCAGTTCACCGACGGCGAGCTGTGGCTCGAGGGCGTCCACATCCCCGAGTACCTGCAGGGCTCGTGGACCAACCACTCCGCCCGCCGCCGCCGGAAGCTGCTCCTGCACCGCGGCGAGATGGACAAGATCCAGCAGAAGACCCGGGAGTCCGGCTTCACGATCGTGCCGCTGTCCCTCTACTTCGTGGACGGGAAGAAGGCCAAGGTGGAGATCGCCGTGGCCAAGGGCAAGCGGGAGTACGACAAGCGCCAGACCCTCCGGGAGCAGCAGGACAACCGCGAGGCCCAGCGGGCCATGCGCTACAAGAACCTGGGCTGAGCGGCCAGCCCGATGCTTGCGGACGACGCGTACCGCGCGGTAGACTGGGAAGTCCCGCTGCGGCGGGATGCTTGACAAGAGAATATGGGGATGATCGGTTTCGACGATGTGAGTTGAGACAGGGGAAGCGGGTCGAGGACGCAGAGTTATCTCGTAAACGCTCTCTGTAAAACAATAGTTGCCAATTCTAACGGTAACGTCGCCAAGTCTCAGGATGCTTACGCCCTCGCGGTGTAAGCACAACCAGACTACTTAGGTGACTGTCAGCCCGGGTTCGCTTTCGACCCGGGGCCTGGCATCAGCTAGAAGGCCAATGCTCCAGACGGGTGTCGCGGACGTCTGGGGAACATCAATTCGTGACTGAGTCCGTCGGCCACGTGTCTGCACGAGGGCCGGGACTGAGAAAACGCAACGCAGACTGCACCCGGAGAAGCCCTGACAATGCTGCATCGGACGGGGGTTCAATTCCCCCCATCTCCACGACATTCCTGACCGGGGAGCGCCGCGAGGCGCTCCCCGGTTTTTCGTGCCGCGGTTCCTCCGTACGCCTGTCGCCACCGGGATTCTCCCACGTGTCGGGTGGCAGGACTCCGTGCCCTGTCGGGGCGTGCCCGGCGGGGAAAAGGCACGTCCCGGAGGGCCGTGTGACAAGCTGGTGCCGTACCGCAGACGACCGAAAGGACATCGCCATGAGCCACAACGACAACACGCCAGACCAGAGCGGCACCGGTGCCGGCGGGTCGTCGAGCTCCGGCCGCCGAGACCTGCCCGAGTACGGCCAGCGCGTCGAGGGAGCTCCCCCCGGTCCCTCCTACGAGCCGCGCTACGGCCAGGGAGCCGGCGACCAGTACTCCACGCCGCAGTACGGCCAGGGGCAGCAGGGCTACCAGGGCCAGCAGAACCAGGGCCAGTACGGCCAGGACGGCTACAACCAGGGTCAGTACGGCCAGGACGGCTACAACCAGAGCCAGTACGGCGGCCAGAGCTACCAGGGCCAGGACTCCTACGGTCAGGGTCAGTACAACCAGGGCCAGTACGGCGGTCAGGGCTACCAGGGGCAGTACGACATGAACCAGTACGGTGCGAGCCCGAGACCCGCCGGCACGGGTCTGGGCATCGCCTCCCTGGTGCTGGGCATCGTGGCGCTGCTGACGTGCTGGTTCGTGCTCGGCATCGTCCCGGGCCTCGTGGGCCTGGTGCTGGGCATCGTGGCGCTGCGCAAGCTGGGCAGGACGCCGGGAGCGTCCAAGGCCCTGCCGATCGTCGGCATCGTGCTCAGCGTCCTGGCCATCCTGGCCAGCATCCTCTTCCTCGTGCTCTTCGGGGCGCTGTTCGGGGAGTTCGGACCGGCCATGGAGGCCTGCTCGCAGTTCTCCTCGGACCAGGCGGCGTTCCAGCAGTGCATCGAGCGGGAGATGGGACTCACCGGCCAGGACCTCTGACTCCTGCCGGCGACTGACGACGACTGACGACGACTGACGACGACGGGGGCCCGCACCGGCCGGTGCGGGCCCCCGTCGTCGTGGGGGCGGTTCAGGAGCCGGTGGCGAGCATCCCCAGCACCTCGTCGTGGAGCAGCCCGTTGCTGGCCAGCGCGTTGCCGCCGAAGGGGCCGGGCTCGCCCTCGAGGGACGTGAACCGCCCGCCGGCCTCCTCGACGACGGGCACGAGCGCGGCCATGTCGTGCAGACTGAGCTCGGGCTCGCAGGCGATGTCCACGGCGCCCTCGGCGAGGAGGCAGTAGGACCAGAAGTCGCCGTAGGCCCGGGTCCGCCAGACCTCGTCGGTGAGCTCCAGGAAGCGGTCGCGCACACCACGGTCCCGCCACCCGGTGAGCGAGGAGTAGGACAGCGAGGCGTCGGAGAGCCGCCCGACCTGGGAGACGTGGATGCGCTGGGCGTTGGCCAGGGACTTGCCGGTGAAGGCACCCGTCCCGGCCGCCGCCCACCAGCGGCGGCCGAGCGCCGGCGCGGAGACCACGCCGACCACCGGCCGGCCCTCGTCGACGAGGGCGATGAGGGTGGCCCACACCGGTACGCCGCGCACGAAGTTCTTGGTGCCGTCGATGGGGTCCACGACCCACTGCCGGGCACCGCTGCCGGTGGTGCCGTACTCCTCGCCGATCACGGCGTCCCGGTTGCGCGTGCGCCCCAGCTGGGCGCGGATGAGCTGCTCGGCCTCGCGGTCGGCGTCCGTCACGGGAGTGAGGTCGGGCTTGGTCTCCACCGCGAGGTCCTGGGCCTTGAACCGGCGCATGGTCAAGCGGTCCACGGCGTCGGCCAGGATGTGGGCGAGGCGGAGGTCGTCGGTGTAGTTGCTGGGGCTGCGCATTGGACCAACCTACCCCGAACCGCGGTCCCGAGCCTGGTCGGACGGGGGTGGGTGCCACGCCGTCCGGCGGGTCACTGGACGCCGAGCTCCTTGTCCTCGCGGGACTCCCCGGGACGCTCTCCGGCCCCGAGCAGACGGCGCAGGGAGACCAGCCGGGACTCGCCCGCGTCCCCGGCGCGGCCCTGCTCCACCCAGGCGTCCAGGGCGCAGCCGGGGGAGGTGCCCGTGTGCCGGCAGCCCTTGGGGCACTCGGCGATCGCCTCGGCGAGCTCGTCGAAGGACTCCACGATCCGGTCGTGGTCCACGTGGGCCAGGCCGAACGAACGGATGCCGGGGGTGTCGATGATCCAGGACCCGGGGGAGGCGTCCTCGATCTTGAGGGCGAGGGCCGACGACGACGTGTGCCGTCCCCGACCGGTCACCGCGTTCACCCCGCCGGTGGCCCGGTCGGCGCCCGTGAGGGCGTTGACGAGGGTGGACTTGCCCACACCGGAGTGCCCCAGCAGCACCGAGACGTGGCCGTCGAGGCGCTCGCGCAGGGCCTCGATGAGCGCGCGGTCGAGGGGCAGCGTGGTTCCGTCGTCGTCGGCCGGGACGTCCTGGGCGGGTCCGGAGACGAGCACGGGCAGCTCGAGCGCGGTGTAGTGGGAGATCAGCTCGGCGGGGTCCCGCAGGTCGGTCTTGGTGATGCACAGCAGCGGCTCGATGCCGGCGTCGTAGGCGGCCACGAGGGAGCGGTCGATGAATCCGGTGCGGGGCTCGGGGTTGGCGGCGGCCACGACGACCACGAGCTGGTCGGCGTTGGCGACCACGACCCGCTCGACCGGGTCTGTGTCGTCCGCGCTGCGCCGCAGGACGGTGGAGCGCTGCTCGATCCGCACGAGGCGGGCCAGGGTGTCCGGGGCGCCGCTGACGTCCCCGACGAGGCCCACGTGGTCGCCGGCGACCACGGGCTGACGGCGCAGCTCCCTCGCTCGCACCGCCACGACCAGCCGCTCCCCGGGGGTGTCCTCCTCGAGGATCGCGGTGTAGCGGCCGCGGTCCACGGTGACGATGCGGCCGGTGACCGCGTCCTCGTGCGCCGGCCGCTCCTTGGTGCGCGGGCGGGAGCCGGTCTTGCTGGGACGCACGCGCACGTCCGACTCGTCCCAGTCGCGCCGGACGGAGTCCCTACGCGTCACGGCTCGTGCCCGTGAGCTCGGTCCACAGCCGCGGGAACTCGGGCAGGGTCTTGGCGGTGGTCGCGATGTTCTCGACCCGCACGTCCGGGACCACGAGGCCGATCACGGCGCCGGCGGTGGCCATGCGGTGGTCCTCGTAGCTGTGGAACGTCCCCCCGTGCAGGGGTGCCGGCCGGATCACCAGCCCGTCCGCGGTCTCCTCGGCGTCGCCGCCGAGCCGGTTGATCTCGGTGACGAGCGCCGCCAGCCGGTCGGTCTCGTGGCCGCGCAGGTGGGCGATGCCGCGCAGCCGCGAGGGCGTGCCGGCGAGCGCGCACACGGCCGCGACGGTGGGCGCGAGCTCCCCGGCCTCGCCGAGGTCGAGGTCGACCCCGGTCACCGCGGCCGGTCCCGTGACGGAGAAGGTCCCGTCCGTGAGCTCCACCGCCGCGCCGAAGGCCGGGAGGATGTGCTTCCAGTGGTCGCCGCCCTGGGTGGTGCGGGCGGGCCAGCGGGGCACCGAGACCCGCCCGCCGGTCACCACGGCGGCGGCGAGGAAGGGTCCGGCGTTGGAGAGGTCCTGCTCGATGGTCACATCGAAGGCCCGCACCGGCCCGGGGGCCACCCGCCACTCGTCGGGCACGGAGTCGTCCACGGAGACCCCGAGGCCGCGCAGCACCTCGACCGTCATCTCCACGTGCGGCATGGACGGCACGCCGCGGCCCGAGCCGTCGGCGCTGCGGTGGCGCAGCACGAGCCCGTCGTCGAAGCGGGCGCCCGCGAGCAGCACTGCGGAGACGAACTGGCTCGAGCCGGTGGCGTCGATCACCAGGTCTCCGCCGCGCGCGCCGCCGGTGCCGTGCACGGTGAAGGGCAGCCGTCCCCGGCCGTCGTCCTCGACGCGCAGGCCGAGCCCGCGCAGGGCGTCGATCGCCGGTCCCATGGGGCGCACGCGGGCGCCCGGGTCGCCGTCGAACGTGACGGATCGCCGGGCGAGGGCGGCCACGGGCGGCACGAAGCGCATCACGGTCCCGGCCAGCCCGCACTCGACCGTGACCGGCTCCGTGGCCTCCCACGGTGCGGGCTCGACGAGCAGGTCGGGACCGAAGCCGCCGTTCCCCGGCACCTCCTCGACGCGGGCCCCCAGGGCGCGCAGGGCATCGACCATGAGCCGGGAGTCCCTGGAGTGCAGGGGCGAGCGCAGCCGGCACGGACCGTCCGCGAGGGCGGCGAGCAGCAGGTACCGGTTGGTGAGGGACTTCGAGCCCGGCACCGTCAGCTCGGCGACGACTGGGCGTCCGTCCACGAACGGAGCCGGCCACAGCGCGTGCTGCTGGGCCGGCTCCGGCGCGTCGGGACGAGGTGCGGGCCCGGGGGCCTCCGACGGGTTCACGACGGCGGGACCGCGGCTCAGCTGCGCTTGCTGGAGTGCTGGAGCGCCTTCTCGGCCTTGGCGACCTGCTTCTGGGTGTCCTTGCCGAGCTTGGAGGCGCTCTTGCGGACGTCACCGGCGAGGTGCTCGGCGCGCCACAGCAGGGACGGATTGCCCTCCGTGTCCACGGCGGCGAGCATGACGGCGCCCACGAGGGAGGAGTTCTTGAAGGCGGTGCTGCGCCGCGCGGCCTTCTCATCCGAGGTGGTCGCCTCCGCCGCGCGGTAGTCGGCGTAGGCGTTGAGAGCGGTCGTGCTGACGAGCACGCCGGCCGAGAGGCGGGGCAGCTTGCCCAGCCCGAAGAGCACGGCTGCGCCGACCTGGGCCGCGGCCAGCCCCTGGGCCACCACGGCGTGGTTCTGCAGCGCGGGGCCGACCTGGGGGAAGGCCTTCGTGGCGGCGGAGATCGCGGGGGACAGGTGCTGGGCGGCGCGGGACGAGTTGCGGAAGCTCTCCACCCCGTTGGCGACGTAACCGGTGGCCAGCAGCGGGCGGGCGATGCGACGGACGATGCTCATGGGTTCCTCCTCAGCGGCAGACGGTACCGCGGGGCTGTGTCGGTCAGGTGTGGTTCGGCGGACGGCGCCGCTCGTCCCATCCTAGCCACGGGGACCGCGCATGGGTGGGCGCGCGGGCCCACGACGGGGAACAGTCGGGGAATACGCGTGGCGGTGTCTCCCGTTGTGCAGGACAGCGGTCGGCCCGTCAGGGGCGGGCCACCACCACAGTCCAGCGAGCGGACCTGCACGGCCGGGGAGAGGAGCAGCCATCACCGCCCCCACGAGCGTCCTCGAGCCGGCCCCGGCCCCCGCGCGCGTCCCCGTAGACTGGTCCGTGATGAACGAGCAGAACCAGCAGGGGGCCGCCCCCCAGCGCACCGAGCCGCCCGTCGACGTCGAGACCGAGACCCCCGAGGACCGGAAGGCGCGCTTCGAGCAGGACGCCATGGAGTACGTGGACCAGCTCTACGCCGCCGCCCTGCGCATGGCTCGCAACCCGGCCGACGCCGAGGACCTCGTCCAGGAGGCCTACACGAAGGCGTTCTCCGCGTTCCACCAGTACAAGCCCGGCACGAACCTCAAGGCGTGGCTGTACCGCATCCTCACGAACACGTACATCAACCTCTACCGCAAGCGCCAGCGAGAGCCGCTGCAGGCGAACACCGACACGGTGGAGGACTGGCAGCTGCACCGCGCCGAGTCCCACACGTCCTCGGGGTTGCGCTCCGCGGAGGTCGAGGCGCTGGACCACCTGCCGGACAGCGACGTCAAGCGCGCCCTGCAGGAGCTGCCCGAGGAGTTCCGGCTGGCGGTGTACTTCTCCGACGTGGAGGGCTTCGCCTACAAGGAGATCTCCGAGATCATGGACACGCCGATCGGGACGGTGATGTCCCGCCTGCACCGCGGCCGGAAGCTGCTGCGCGAGAAGCTCGCCGACTACGCCGCCGAGCGCGGCTTCGACACGTCCAGGGTGACCGGCGACAAGAAGAAGGAAAAGGACAAGTAGACATGGCCGACTGCGAGAGCCTCGGATGCTGCACGGACGAGAGGATCCGCCTGATCTACGAGTACCTCGACGGGGTGCTCCCGGCGGATGACCTCGACGAGATCCACGGCCACCTCCTCGAGTGCCGGGAGTGCGCCCGCGAGTACGACCTGGAGTGCGTGATCCGCTCCGTGGTCCGGCGTTCTTGCGCGGAGACCGCGCCCGCGGACCTGAGGGTCTCCATCCTCGCCCGGCTGCACGGGGCGCGTCAGGACCCGCCGGCCGCCTGAGCGGGCCGCTCCTGGCTCCGGCCGCCGGGCGCGGTGCCCCCCAGGCTCCAGAGCACGGTAGACCCCGGACACACGGAAGGGCCCCGGACCGCGTCAGCGGTCCGGGGCCCTTCCGTCACGGCGTCACCGGGGTCCGGGACGGACCTCAGGCGTTGGGGCGCTTGCCGTGGTTGGCGCCGCCCTTGCGGCGGTCCTTGCGCTTGCGTCCGCGCTTGCTCATACGAGCCTCCTGTCTGTCCGCGGTCGCCCGCGGCGGATCGTGGGTGTCGGCGTCCGTTCCCGTGTGGTCTGGTGATGTCAGCGGCGGCCGGACGGGGCACTGCCCGCCATTCTCTCACACGCGGGACGGGCGGGGCTCACTGGGGCTCGGGCAGGTCCAGCCAGTTGTACCAGCCCCGGTGCAGCACGAGCCAGGCCATCAGCCCGTAGCCGGCCTGGCCGGGGTGGCCGTGGTTGGCCGCGAGGTCCTTGCGCCACTGCTCGTGGTGCTGCAGCGGGTTGAACGTGTCCACGTAGACGTGGTTGCGCCGGGTCGTCACGTCCGCGTAGGCGGCCGAGAGGTCTGCGATCCGGCGGTTGCGCTCGGTGTCCATCGTGGGCGGGGGCCCGACGACGAGGACCCGCACGTTGTGCTGGGAGGCGGTGTCGATGATGTTGGCCATGTTCAGCCGGGACCGCGCGCTCGTGATGGACAGGTCGATGTCCAGGGTGGAGGGCGCGATGACCAGGCGGTTGTCGTGGCCGGGGGAGAAGCGGCGGGCCGCCTCCTCGAACCAGCGCTCGTTGAGGGACTCGCTGCCCTCGCCGGGCGCCGCCAGGTTGTAGGCGGACACGGGGACCACGTGGTGCGGGGTCCGGGCCATGACCCGCCCGAACCAGCCGAGGCCCCGGGGGTCGCCCTCGCCGGCCAGCAGCTCGTCACCGACTGCGACAATTCTGATCCTTCGTTGCTCCACTTCGTACCTTCTGATCGGGGGTGCGGGATGTCTGGGGGGACGAGCGGCGCCGGCCCGTGGGCACGGGCCGGCGCCGGACTCGCTGGGGACGTGCGGGAGGGCGGGGGCACGGGCCCCCGCCCTCCCGGGACGGGCTCAGTCGCGCTCGAACGCCGTCTGCACCAGCGTCTCGAGCTCGGCCGCGTGGCGCTTGGCCGACCCGTTGGCCGGGGACGCGGACGCGGGGCGGGACGCGAGCCGGACCGGCCGGTCGAGCTGCGGCACGAGGTTGACCGCCATGAACGGCCAGGCGCCCTGGTTGGCGGGCTCGTCCTGCGCCCAGGTGAGCCGGGCCTCGGGGTACTTGCCGATCTCCTCCCGGAGCTCGGCGAGGGGCAGCGGGTACAGCTGCTCCACGCGCACGATGGCCGTCCTCCGGTCCTTGCGCTCCTCGCGGGCCGAGGCGAGGTCGTAGTAGAGCCGGCCGGAGACCAGCACCACGTTCGTGACCTCGGATGCCTCGAGCCCCGTTTCGTCGCCGATCACCGGGCGGAACCGGCCGGACGTGAACTCCTCGATCGGGGAGGCCGCCGCCTTGAGCCGCAGCAGCTGCTTCGGTGTGGCCACCACCAGCGGCTTGCGCGGGCGGCTGTAGGCCTGCCGGCGCAGCAGGTGGAAGTGGTTCGACGGCGTCGAGGGGTTGGCCACGACCATGTTCTTCTCGGCGCACAGCGTCAGGAAGCGTTCGATGCGGGCCGAGGAGTGGTCCGGCCCCTGCCCCTCGAAGCCGTGCGGCAGGAGCATGACCAGCGACGAGCGCTGGCCCCACTTCTGCTCGGCGGAGGAGATGAACTCGTCCACGACGATCTGGGCGCCGTTGACGAAGTCGCCGAACTGCGCCTCCCACATGGTCAGGGCGTCGGGCCGCTCCACGGAGTAGCCGTACTCGAAGCCCAGCACGCCGTACTCGGACAGCAGCGAGTTGTAGATCGCCAGCTGCGCCTGGTTCCCGGAGAGGTGGTTGAGCGGTGTCCACTCCGCGCCGGTGCCGGAGTCGTAGAACACGGCGTGGCGCTGGGTGAACGTGCCGCGCCGGACGTCCTGGCCGGACATCCGCACCGGGATGCCCTCCATCATGAGGGACCCCAACGCCATGAGCTCGCCCATGCCCCAGTCCACCCCGCCCTCGCGGGTCATCTCCTCGCGGCGCTCGAGCAGCTTGCGCAGCTTCTTGTGCACGGCGAAGTCCTCGGGGACCTCCACGTGCACCGCGCCGATCCGTGCGGCGGCCTCGGCGGAGATCGCCGTGGTGCGGGGGATCGAGACCCCGGAGTCCGCCTGCTGGGCGGAGGGCCGCTCGATGTTCGAGATCGCGGCGGAGTCCCCGGTGACCAGCGGGATCGAGGAGGTCTGCGCCTCGTGGGTCTCGGCGAAGACCCGCTCCAGCCGCTCCTGGTAGTCCTTCAGCGCCCGGTCGGCCTCCTCCTGGGTGATGTCGCCGCGGCCCACGAGGTTCTCGGTGTAGATCTTGCGGGTCGAGCGCTTCTCCTCGATGAGGTTGTACATCAGCGGCTGGGTCATCGAGGGGTCGTCCCCCTCGTTGTGCCCGCGGCGCCGGTAGCACACGAGGTCGATGATGACGTCCTTGTGGAAGGTCTGCCGGTACGCGAACGCCATCTGGCCCACGTGGGTGACAGCCTCGGGGTCGTCGGCGTTGACGTGGAAGATCGGCGCCTGGAGGCCCTTGGCGATGTCCGTCGCGTAGGTGGTGGACCGGGCCGCCGCGGGCGCGGTGGTGAAGCCCACCTGGTTGTTCACCACGACGTGGACGGTGCCGCCCACGTTGTAGCCGGGCAGCAGCGCCATCTGCAGGACCTCGGCCACGACGCCCTGGCCCGCGAAGGCCGCGTCGCCGTGCACCTGGATCGGCAGCACCGGGAACGTGCCGTCGCCCTCGGGCCCGGCGCCCAGGACGTCCGTCTTGGCCCGGGCGATGCCCTCGACGACCGGGTCGGCGGCCTCGAGGTGGGACGGGTTCGCGGCGAGGTAGACCTGGGTCTCGTTGCCGTTGTCGGAGGTGAAGGAGCCCTCCGTGCCGAGGTGGTACTTCACGTCGCCGGAGCCCTCGGTGGTGCGCGGGTCCTGGCTGCCCTCGAACTCGCGGAAGACCTGCGCGTAGGACTTGCCGGCGATGTTGGTGAGCACGTTGAGCCGACCGCGGTGGGCCATCGCGATGCCCACGCCCGCGAGCCCGGCGTCGGCGGCGTCGGAGATGATCTCGTCCAGCAGCGGGATCAGGGACTCGCCGCCCTCCAGGGAGAAGCGCTTCTGGCCCACGTACTTGGTCTGCAGGAACGTCTCGAACGCCTCGGCGGCGTTGAGCCGGCCGAGGATGCGGAACTGCTCCTCGCGGCTGGGCTTCTGGTACCCGTGCTCGAGCTGGTCCTGGAACCACTCGCGCTCCTCGGGCTCCTGCAGGTGCATGTACTCCACGCCGAGGGTGCGGCAGTAGGCGTCCCGCAGCCGGCCCAGGATGGTGCGCAGGCTCAGGACGTCCGCGCCGCCGAAGCCCCCGGTGGGCCACTCGCGCTCCAGGTCCCACAGGGACAGCCCGTAGGTGCGGATGTCGAGGTCCGGGTGCTTGCGCATCACGTACTCGAGCGGGTTGGTGTCCGCCATGAGGTGACCGCGGACCCGGTACGCGTGGATGAGCTGCTGGATCCGGGCGACCTTGTTGACCTGGATCTCGGGGTTGACCTGGTTGTCCACGGCCCAGCGCACGGGCTCGTAGGGGATCCGCAGGGCCTCGAAGATCTGGTCGTAGAAGTCGTCCGCGCCCAGCAGATAGGACTCGATCAGGCGCAGGAACTCGCCGGAGCCCGCCCCCTGGATGACGCGGTGGTCATAGGTCGAGGTCAGGGTGATGATCTTCGAGACCGCGTGGCGCGCGATGGTCTTGGGGGAGGAGCCCCGGTACTCGGCGGGGTGGTCGAGCGCGCCCACTCCGACGATGCACGCCTGCCCCTTCGACAGCCGCGGCACGGAGTGGACCGTGCCGATGCCGCCCGGGTTGGTCAGGGACACCGTGGTGCCCTGGTAGTCCTCCATGGTCAGCTCGTTGCCGCGCGCGCGGCGGACGACGTCCTCGTACGCCGTCCAGAACTGCATGAAGGACATGGCCTCGGCGCCCTTGATGTTCGGCACCACGAGGTTGCGGGAACCGTCCTTGTTGGGGATGTCGATGGCGATGCCGAAGTTGACGTGGGCGGGGTGCACCGCGACGGGCTTGCCGTCCTGCTCGTCGTAGACGACGTTCTGGGACGGGTAGTTGGCCAGCGCCTTGATCACGGCGTAGCCGATCAGGTGCGTGAAGGACACCTTGCCGCCGCGGTTTCGGGCCAGGTGGCTGTTGATCACGATCCGGTTGTCGATCAGCAGCTTCGCCGGGACGGCGCGGACCGTGGTGGCGGTGGGCACGGTGAGGGACGCGTCCATGTTGGCCGCCACGGCCTTCGCGGGCCCGCGCAGCTTGACGACCTTGTCCTCGGCCGGCGCGTCGTGGTTGGGGGCCGTGGCGCGGGCGCGGGCGGGCTGGGCCGGGATGGGCTTCTTCGCCTCAGCGGCCTCGGCCTCACCGTGGTCGGTCTCGGGACGGCCCTCCGCCTTGGCGCCGGACTTGGTGGGCGCGGGCGCCGCCGCGGCCTTCGCCGTGGGGGTGGACGAGGTCCGGGCACCGGTTCCGGAGGCGGCCTTCTGGGCGGCGGGGGCCTGGGGGACGGCGGCCGCCTTGGGCGGGGCGGCGGCCTTGGGCGGGGCGGCGGCCTTGGGCGGGGCGGGGGCCGCCGCCTTCGGGGTGGGGGCCTGGGCGGCCTTCGGGGCCGGTGCCTTCGCGGCGACCGGCTGCTCCGCGGCGGCACCGTTGTCCGCGCTCATCGACTCGAAGATGGGCCACCACTTCTCGTCCACCGAGTTCTTGTCCGTCCGGTACTTCTCGAACAGTTCGTCGACGAGCCACTCGTTACCTGCGAATTCTTCAGGGATGGGATGCTGTGGCTGATGTGGCACGGGGAATACGCCTCTTCCATGGTTGATCGCGTGGAGGCCGTCTGCCCGGTCTCCACAGTGTCGGTCCCAGCAGCGCCCGGACCCGCCGCCGGTGTTCGTCGCCGGCCGTCTCCCGTGACAGCCGGCGGCGTCCGCCACCGGAAGCTGCCGGACGGTCGTCGACCGGGCTCGGCCGTACCTCCGGCGAGTCTAGTGATCCGCGCCGCGGCATGGCTAGTCCGCCACCCCGGCCGGGGGCGCGTGTCGCGGGCCCCCGGCTAGACTGGCTCGCGTGCGATTCCTCAACACCCCCACGTCCGACCTGACCTACAGCGACGTCTTCCTCGTCCCCTCGAGCTCCCGGGTCACGTCCCGGTTCGACGTCGACCTCACCCCGCGCGACGGCACGGGCTCCACCGTGCCCCTGGTGGCCGCGAACATGACGGCGGTCACCGGGCGCCGGATGGTCGAGACGCTCGCCCGCCGCGGCGGGCTGGGCATCCTGCCGCAGGACATCCCGCTCGACGTCATCGCGGACGTGACGTCCTGGGTCAAGGACCGCTCGCCGCGCTTCGAGACGCCGGTGGTCCTCGACGCCGAGGACACCGTCCACGACGCCCTGGGCATCATGCACAAGCGCCCCCACGGCGCCGTGGTGGTGTGCGGTCCGGAGCGGTCCTACCGCGGGGTGGTGCTCGCGGCCGACTGCGCCGAGGTGGACCGCTTCACCCAGCTCGGCTCGATCATGCGCACCGACGCCCCGGTGTTCTCGCTGGAGGAGGTCCGCGCCGGGTCCGGCGACGACGTCCTCGCCGCCGCCTACGACCGGCTCGCCCAGACCCGGGCCCACGTGGCGCCGGTGCTCGACGGGGACACGGTCGTGGGCGTGCTGACCCGCAAGGGCACGGTCCGCTCGACGATCTACACCCCCGCGCTGGACGGCGCGGGGCGGCTCCGGGTGGGCGCCGCCGTGGGGATCAACGGGGACGTCCGGGGCAAGGCCCGGGCACTGCTCGACGCCGGGGTGGACGTGCTCGTCGTGGACACCGCCCACGGCCACCAGCGCAAGATGGTCGAGGCCCTCGAGCAGGTCCGCGCGGCGGCCCCCGACGTGCCCGTGGTGGCGGGGAACGTGGTCACCGCCGACGGCGTCCAGGACCTCGTCGACGCCGGCGCGGACATCGTGAAGGTCGGCGTGGGCCCCGGCGCGATGTGCACCACCCGGATGATGACCGCCGTGGGCCGGCCCCAGTTCTCCGCCGTGCTCGAGTGCGCCGAGGCCGCCGCCGGGCTCGGCAGGCACGTCTGGGCGGACGGCGGCGTGAAGCACCCCCGGGACGTGGCGCTCGCGCTCGCGGCCGGGGCCAGCCAGGTGATGGTGGGCTCCTGGTTCGCCGGCACCCACGAGGGCCCGGGCGAACTGAACGTGGACGCCGACGGCCGCATGTACAAGGAGAGCTTCGGCATGGCCTCGACCCGCGCGGTGCGCGAGCGCACCCGTGGGGAGGGCGCCTTCGCCCGGGCCCGCAAGGGCCTGTTCGAGGAGGGCATCTCGAGCTCCAAGATGTACCTGGACCCCGAGCGTCCCGGCGTGGAGGACCTCGTGGACCAGATCACCGCGGGCGTGCGCAGCTCCATGACCTACGCGGGTGCCACGACCCTCGAGCAGTTCGCGGCCCGGGCCGTGGTCGGCATCCAGTCCGCCTCCGGCTACGAGGAGGGCAGGGCGCGCCCCGTCAGCTGGTCGTGAGCCACGCGCCGGGCGGGTTCCGCTCCGGTACGCTGGAGCTCTCATGGACTCGTACAGTAGTTGCCGGCCCGGCCTCGGCGTCCCCCGCCGCGGCCCTCGTGCCGGCTCACCCACCGTCCCGCTCTCCGCCCCCGGCCGCCCGGTCCCCGCACGGCCGACCGCCACGGGAGGCCGCTCCTGATGGAATGGCTGCTCCTGGCGGCGGGCCTGCTCCTCATCCTCGGCACGGGCTTCTTCGTGGCCGTGGAGTTCTCCCTCGTGGCCCTCGACCAGACCACGGTGCGCCGGGCGATCGCCGAGGGCGACCGCGCGGCGGAACCGCTGCTCAAGTGCCTCAAGTCCCTGTCCACGCAGCTTTCCAGCTGCCAGCTGGGGATCACCCTGACCACCCTGCTCACCGGCTACACCCTGGACCTGGCGCTCCAGTCCTTCCTGAGGGAGCCGATCGCCGAGCTCACCGGCCTGTCCGTGGCCGCAGCGGGGGGCGCCACCCTGGCGCTGTCGATGCTCATCTCCACGCTGCTGTCCATGCTGCTGGGCGAGCTCGTGCCCAAGAACTGGGCCATCGCGGAGGCGTTCCGGGTGGGCCGGCTGGTCGCCCGCCCCCAGCTCGTGTTCACCGCGGTGTTCAAGCCGTTCGTCGTCACCCTCAACGGCGTGGCCAACCGCGTCCTGCACCTGTTCGGGATGGAGGCCAAGGAGGAGCTCTCGGGCGCGCGCTCGCCGGAGGAGCTGTCCTCGATGGTCCGCCGCTCCGCGAAGATGGGCACCCTGGACGCCGGCACCGCCGCGTTCGTCGCCAAGACCCTCACGTTCGCCGAGCGCACGGCCGCGGACGTCATGACGCCCAGGATCCGCGTGCAGATGCTCGACTCCCACGAGTCCGTCGCGGACGTCGTGGCCGTCGCCTCCCGCACCGGGCACTCCCGCTTCCCCGTGATGGACGACTCCCCGGACGACGTCCGCGGCGTGGTCCACATCAAGAAGGCCGTGGCCGTGCCGTCGGAGCGCCGCGCCGCCCTGGAGTGCGGGGCGATCATGGAGGACGTCCTGCGCGTGCCCGAGACAGTCCACCTGGACTCCCTGCTCGTGCAGCTGCGCTCCGGCGGGCTCCAGATGGCCGTCGTCGTCGACGAGTGGGGCGGCACCGCCGGCGTCGTCACCCTCGAGGACCTCGTGGAGGAGGTCGTCGGAGAGGTCTCCGACGAGCACGACCGGCTCAGCCTCGGCGCCCTGCAGTCCGCGGCGGGCGAGTGGTACTTCCCCGGTCTGATGCGTCCCGACGAGGTGTCCGAGCAGATCACCGAGCTCGACATCGAGGACGGTCCCGCCTACGAGACCATGGGCGGGTTCATGATGGACCGGCTCGGGCAGATCCCGAAGCCCGGGGACGTGGTGCCCGTCCAGGGCGGGGTGCTCGAGGTCGCCCGGATGGAGGGGCGCCGCGTGGACCGCATCCGATTCGTCCCCGCCCCGGCCGAGCCCGAGGACGCCCCGGCAGGGGCCCGCGAGAGCGGCGCACGAGAGGAGGACGCACGATGAGCGACTGGGCAGGCCTGGCGTGGCTCGTGGTGCTCCTGGCGGGCAACGCCTTCTTCGTGGGCGGCGAGTTCGCCGTCATGTCCGCGCGGCGCAGCCAAATCGAGCCCCTGGCCGAGGACGGCAACAAGCGGGCCCGGACGGCGCTGTACGCGATGGAGCACGTGTCCCTCATGCTGGCCTGCTGCCAGCTGGGCATCACCGTGTGCTCGCTGCTGATCCTCAACATCTCCGAGCCGGCGCTGCACCACATCGTCTCCGGGCCGCTGGGGCACCTGGGCGTGCCGGCCGAGGTCGCCGACGTCAGCGGGTTCCTCACCGCCCTGCTCGTGGTCACCTTCCTGCACGTGGTGTTCGGGGAGATGGTGCCGAAGAACATGTCGGTGTCCGCCGCGGACCGCGCGGTGCTGCTGCTGGCCCCGCCGCTCGTCTTCGTCTCCCGCATGGTCAAGCCGGTCATCGCCACGCTGAACTGGTCGGCCAACCACGTCCTGAAGCTCATGGGCATCGAGCCGAAGGACGAGGTCTCCTCGACCTTCACCCTCGACGAGCTCCAGTCCATCGTGGCGGAGTCCACGAAGGAGGGCACCGTGGCGGACCAGACGGGCCTGCTGTCCGGCGCGCTCGAGTTCTCGTCCAAGCGCACCGCCGACGTCATGGTCCCCCTGCACCAGCTCGTGACGCTGCCCGAGGACGCCTCCGCCGCGGAGGTCGAGAAGGCGGTGGCCCGCACGGGCTACTCGCGCTTCGCCCTCACGGAGGACGACGGCGAGCTCAACGGCTACCTGCACATCAAGGACGTGCTCTCGATCCCGGAGGGCCGCTACAACGAGCCGGTGCCGGTGACGCGCGTGCGCTCGCTGGCGAACCTGCGCCCCGGCATCGAGATCGACGACGCGCTGGCGGCGATGCAGCGCACGGGCTCGCACCTGGCGCGCGTGGTCGACGCCGGCGGGCGGACCCTGGGGGTGCTGTTCCTCGAGGACGTCATCGAGGAGCTGGTGGGGGAGATCCGGGACACCACCCAGGACCGGCGGCAGCGCCGCGGGGACCGGGTGGACACCTCGGAACCACCGCGCTGAGCGGCCGGTGCCCGCGGCGGGCGCCGGCCGGTGCCGCGGGCCGGGCTCCGCCACCGGGCCCCGGCCCGGCTCAGGCCAGGACGCGGACCGCGGCGGGGAGCACGTCCACGCGCACGGGCAGGGGCCCGAGGCGTTCCCCGTCCGCGTAGACGGTGACGTCCGGGGCGTCCACGGCCACGGAGCGCACCTGTTCGATCCGCACGCTCTCCAGGGCCACGTGCCGGCCCGAGAACAGCCGGGGGAACAGGAACAGGAACCGGGCCCGGCCCAGGGGCGCCACGGTGAAGAGCTCCAGCAGCCCGTCGTCGTGCCGGGCGCCGGGCACGATCCGCAGGCCGCCCCCGATCGACGACGTGTTGGCGACGTTCAGCAGGACCCCCTCCCGGCGCTCCGTGCGGCGCCGGCCGCCGGCGTCCTCGATCTCGATCCGGTAGTGGACGGTGCGCAGCCGCGCGATCTCCACCAGGACGGCCAGCAGGTACTTGGTGGACCCGGTCAGGCGCAGCCACCGGTTGGCGCGCTCGTTGACCACGGCGTCGAAGCCGGCGCACAGGGCGGTCGCGAAGCAGGACGTGCGCCCGTCCGCGAAGCGCACCCGGCCGACGTCGAGGCGCCGGGCACCGGGGTCGTCGAGCCGGCGCAGGATGCGGCCCGCCGCGGCGACCGGGTCCCGCAGCGGGACGCGCAGGTGGCGGGCGAGGTCGTTGCCGGTCCCGCACGGCACGACGCCCAGCGGGATGTCGACGCCCAGCGCGGCGAGCTCCACGAGCACCTCGAGACCGGCCTGGACCATCCCGTCCCCGCCCACGACCACGAGCGCCCGCGTGATGAGGGCCTGCGCCCGCAGCCGGTCGCGCACCAGTGCCACCAGGGCGCCGAGGTCCCCGGCGGAGAGCACCACGGCCTCGTCGCCGCCGGTGCGCAGCAGCTCCGCGGCCCGGTGGGCGTCCTCCAGGGCACGCCCGCGGCCGGCACGGGGATTGACCGCCAGGACGAAGACGCCGCGGGGCGGACCCGGCTCAGCCATCGGCCCGCCGCACCCCGCAGGCGGCGCACAGGCCCGTGATCTCCACCGTGTGGTCCACCTCCGTGAAGCCGTGGGCGGCGGCGGTGCGCCCGGCCCACTCCTCGACCGCGGGGGCCTCGAGCTCCACGGCGGCGCCGCAGCGGCGGCACACCAGGTGGTGGTGGTGGTGCTCGGCCGCGCAGCGGCGGTAGATCGCCTCGCCGTCGTCGCTGCGCAGGACGTCCAGCTCCCCGAGCTCGGACATCGACTGCAGGATCCGGTAGGTCGTGGCCAGGGAGACGGAGTCGCCGCGCTCCCGCAGCAGGGCGTGCAGGTCCTGCGTGGAGATGAAGTCCTCCAGGGACGCGAGCGCCCGCGCGACGGCACGGCGCTGCCGGGTGTTGCGGACCTCCCCGGCGCTCCCACCGCTGGTTCTCACGCTCACGCCTCGTCCTCTCGTCGCTGGTGCCCGGGCAGGCCACCAGCTTAACAAGGGCCGCCCGACACGTGCCCCGCGGACCTGTGGGACCCGGGAGGGCCCGGGGATAGGGTGGGCCCATGGATCTGATCAAGTACACCCACTCGTGCGTGCGGCTCGAGAACGAGGGCCGGGTCATGGTGATCGACCCGGGGAAGTTCTCCGGGCGGGAGGAGCTGGCGGAGGCCCTCGACGGGGCCGACGTCCTGCTCGTCACGCACGAGCACGCGGACCACCTCGACCCCGAGCCCGTGCACGCGCATCTCCGGGCGCACCCGGAGCTCCAGGTGTACGCCCCGGCCCCCGTGGCCGCCGGGCTCCGGGAGGCTGTCGGGGAGGGCCACGCGATCCACGACGCCGAGCCCGAGGCCGTGCTGGAGCTCGACGGCTTCACCGTGCGGACGTTCGGCGGCCAGCACGCGCTGATCCACCCGCTCATCCGCACCGTGGACAACATCGGCTACCTGGTCGACGACACGGTCTACCACCCCGGCGACTCGCTGGTGGTCCCCCACGGGCTCGCCGCCCCCGTGCTGCTGGCCCCGATCCACGCGCCGTGGAACAAGCTGGCGGAGGTCGTCGACTTCGTGGTGGCCGTGCGCCCCGAGCGGGTCTTCCAGATCCACGACGGCCTGCTCTCCGCCGACGGCCTCGGCGTGATCGAAGGCCAGCTGACCTCGTTCGCCGCGAAGTACGGTACCGAGTACCGCCACCTGGCCACCGGCGAGCGCGTCGCCCTGTAGCCGCGGACCCGCCAGGACCGCACCCGACCCACCACCGAAAGGGAGCACCTGTGAGCACCGTCTTCACGAAGATCATCGAGGGGGAGATCCCCGGCCGCTTCGTCTGGCAGGACGAGCGCTGCGTCGGCTTCCTGTCGATCGACCCGCTCGCGCAGGGCCACACCCTCGTGGTCCCGCGCGAGGAGCACGACCACTGGATCGACCTGCCCGAGGACCTGGCGGCGCACCTGATGGTGGTCTCCCAGCGGATCGGGCGGGCCGTCGACGCCATCTGGCGGCCGGCGCGGGTCGGCCAGATGATCCAGGGCTTCGAGGTCCCGCACACCCACGTGCACGTGTGGCCGGCGAACTCGGTGGAGCAGTTCCAGTTCGCCAACGTGATCCGCGACCCGGACCCCGCCTGGATGGACGAAGCCGCGGAGCGGATCCGCGCCGCCCTCGTCGAGGCAGGGCACGGGCCCGCCGTGCCGCGGGCCTGAGCCGCAGGGCCTGACCGGCAGGCCTGACTCTCCGGCCCGGCCCACAGGACGGGTCCGCGGAGGGCCGCCGGCAGGTCAGGCCCGGGCGGCCCCGAGGGCGTCCTTGAGGGCCTTCCGGATCCGCTTCTCCGAGACGGTGTGGGCGGTGCCGAGCTCCTGGGCGAACAGCGAGACCCGCAGCTCCTCGATCATCCAGGCCACCCGGCGCAGCTCGTCCGGGACGGGGGCGTGCGGCGGCAGGGAGTCCAGCGCGGCGTCGTAGTCGTCCTCGAGCTTCTGCACGGCGAGCATGGCGACCGTGTCCCGCTGCAGGTGGCCGGCGAGCTTCTCGAGCCGCACCTCCATCGCCCGCACGTAGCGGGGCAGGTGCTGGAGCTGGTCGTAGCCGGTCGCGGCGACGAAGCCCGGGTGCACGAGGTGCTCGAGCTGGGCCTTGACGTCGTTGAGCGAGTTCACCGCGGCGAGCGAGGACGACCGCTTGAGCTGCTTGCGGATCCGCGCGGCCCCGGAGAGCACCTGCTCCACGAGCGCGGTGACCTGGAAGACCGTGTCGATGAGCTCGGCGCGCACGTGCTCGTGGAGGGCGTCGAACGCGGCGCGGGTGTACGGGGGCTCGGGCGGCGTGAGCTTGTCGATCGCGGCGACCGTGCAGTCCGCGATGAGCTCGGTCACCGACCCGTGCGGGTTCTGCGTGAAGACCAGCTTCTCCCGGTTGTTGAGGTGCTCCAGCACGTACCGCTCGGGGGAGGGGATGCGCAGTTGCAGCAGGGTGATCACCCCGCGGCGCTGCGCGGCCCGCTGCTCGGCGGCCGAGGGAAGGATGCGCACGGCCACCGTGGCCTCCCGGCCGGGCGGCTGCTTCGCCGCGGCCCGGGGGCGCTTGGGGACGAGCGCCGGCCACCCGGTGATCCGCTGGCCCGCCACCGTCGTCTCGACGCTGCGCGGCAGGTCCTCCTCGGGCCAGGCCGTCAGCCCCGAGCGCTCGAGCGCCGGCGGGGCCGGGGCCGCGTCCGGGGGCCCGGGTGCGGGGGAGCGCGGGCCCTTCCGGTCGGGTCCGCCGGACGGGGCCCCGGGGGGTGCACCGGGCACCGCCCCGAGGGACTCGGCCAGGGCGGTGCTGATCTCGGCGTGCAGCTCCGACCGGAGCGCCTCGAGGTCCTCGCCCTCGCCCAGCACCCGGTTGCGGCGGTCCCGCACCTCGAAGCGCATCCGCAGGTGGGCCGGGACGGCGTCCCTGTTCCAGGACCCCGGCGGGACCACGTGGCCCTTGAGCCGGCGCAGGACCAGCTCCAGGGACGGTTCGAGGGCGTCGACGGCCGGGTCGAAGTCGGCGTCGAGCATCGCCACCGCCTGACGGGCGACGTCGGGGGCCGGCACGAAGTTGCGGCGCACCGCCTTCGGCAGGGACTTGATGAGCGCCGTGACGAGCTCGGCGCGGAACCCGGGGATCTGCCAGCGGAACTGCTCGGGGTCCAGCTGGTTGAGGAACAGGACGGGCACCCGCACGGTCACGCCGTCCGCCTGGTCGGAGCCCGGGGCGAACTCGTAGGCGAGGTCGAGCACCAGCTCCCCGTCCCGGGTGCGCCGGACCCACTGGCGCGGGTAGAGCGACTCGTCGTAGCCGCCGGCCTCCTCCGCGATCAGGTCCTCGGGGTCCAGGTCCAGGAGGTGCTCGTCCTGCTGCCGGGCCTTCTTCCACCACGCGTCGAAGTGCCGTGCCGAGACCACGGACTCCGGGATCCGGGCGTCGTAGAACTCGAACAGGGCCTCGTCGTCGACCCGCAGGTCCTTGCGGCGCAGCCGGTTCTCGAGCTCCTCGACCTCGGCCAGGCGCTTGCGGTTGCGCGCCCAGAACCGGTGCCGGGTCTGCCAGTCGCCCTCCACGAGGGCGTGGCGCAGGAACAGCTCCCGCGCCAGGGCCGGGTCCACCCGCCAGAAGTTGATCCGGCGCTGCGCGACCACGGGCAGGCCGTAGAGGGTGACCTTCTCGTAGGCCATCACCGAGCCCTGGGCGCGGGACCAGTGCGGCTCCGACACGTTGTGCTTGACCAGGTGCGGGGCCAGCTCCTCCGCCCACAGGGGATCGATCGCGGCGTTGACGCGGGCCCACAGCCGGGAGGTCTCCACGAGTTCCGCGGACATGATCCAGTCCGGGGACTTCTTGAACAGGTTGGAGCCCGGGAAGACGGCGAACCGCGAGCCGCGGGCCCCCTGGTACTCGCGCTTGCGCTCGTCCTTGAGCCCGATGTGGCTGAGCAGCCCCGCCAGCAGCGAGACGTGGATCTCCCGCTCCTTCCCGGCGGGGTCCACGTCGCGGCCCTTGCCGACCCGGATGCCGACCTGCTGGCCCATCTGCCGCAGCTGGGCGTAGAGGTCCTGCCACTCGCGGATCCGCAGGAAGTTCAGGTGCTCGCGCCGGCACAGCTTCCGGAACTGCGTCGAGGAGAGCTCCTCCTGCTGCTCCTGGACGTGGCGCCACAGCAGCAACCAGCTCGTGAAGTCGGAGTTCTCGTCGAAGAACCGCTTGTGCAGCTCGTCGGCTTGCTGGCGCTTCTCCAGGGGGCGCTCCCGGGGGTCCTGGACGGTCAGCGCCGCCGCGAGGACCATGACCTCCCGGGCGCAGCCCCGCCGGTCCGCCTCCACGATCATCCGGCCCAGCCGCGGGTCCACCGGCAGCTGCGCCAGCTGCCGGCCCACAGGGGTCAGGGGCCCCCCGGCGGTTCCGCCGCTGTCCCGCCGGCCCCGCGGGGACGCGCCGCCCGGTTCCCTGAGGGCGCCCAGCTCGCGGAGCAGCGCCACACCGTCCTTGACGGCCCGGGACTCCGGCGGCTCCACGAACGGGAAGCGCTCGATGTCCCCGGGCTCCTTCACGACCCCCACCGAGGTCATCTGCAGGATCACGGACGCGAGGCTGGTGCGCAGGATCTCGGGGTCGGTGAACTCCGGGCGGGAGAGGTAGTCCTCCTCCGAGTAGAGCCGGATGCAGATGCCGTCCGAGACGCGCCCGCAGCGCCCGGCGCGCTGGTTCGCCGAGGCCTGCGAGACGCGCTCGATCGGCAGGCGCTGCACCTTGGTGCGCGACGAGTACCGGGAGATGCGGGCCGTGCCGGGGTCGATCACGTACTTGATGCCCGGGACGGTCAGCGAGGTCTCGGCCACGTTGGTGGCCAGCACGATCCGGCGACGGCCCGACGGCGCGAACACCCGGTGCTGCTCCGCCATGGACAGCCGGCCGAACAAGGGCAGGATCTCGGCGTCGGCCAGGCCGCGGACCCGTTTCAGGGTGCCCTGCAGCGCCTCCTGGGCGTCGCGGATCTCCCGCTCGCCGGCGAAGAAGATCAGGATGTCCCCGGGCGGCTCGGCGGAGAGCTCCTCGACGGCGTCGCAGACCGCGTCGATCGGGTCCCGGTCCTCGTCCTCCAGGCCGTCCCCGACGTCGTCGGCGTCCTGGCCTCCGTCCCCGGAGCGGGGCTCGGACAGCGGGCGCCAGCGGACCTCCACGGGGTAGGTGCGGCCGGAGACCTCGATGACCGGCGCCGGCTCGGGCGCGGAGTCCCCGTCCGCGCCGGGCTCCTCCGGGGCCCCCGGCGCGAAGTGCCGGGCGAAGCGCTCGGGGTCGATCGTCGCGGAGGTGATGATCACCTTGAGGTCCGGGCGCCGGGGCAGGATCCGCCGCAGGTAGCCCAGCAGGAAGTCGATGTTCAGGGAGCGCTCGTGCGCCTCGTCGATGATGATCGTCGAGTACCGGCGCAGCAGCCGGTCGTGCTGGATCTCGGCGAGCAGGATGCCGTCCGTCATGAGCTTGATCCGGGAGTCGGCGCCCACCTCGGAGGTGAAGCGGACCTGGTAGCCGACGGTCCCGCCGATCTTCTCGCCCAGTTCGGAGGCGATGCGCTCGGCGACGGAGCGCGCCGCGATCCGGCGGGGCTGGGTGTGGCCGATGAGCCCCTGCTCGCCCAGGCCGAGCTCGAGGCACATCTTCGGGATCTGCGTGGTCTTGCCGGACCCGGTCTCGCCGGCGATCACGACCACCGGGTGCTCGGCGATCGTGCGCATGATGTCCTCCCGGCGCGCGGAGACCGGGAGGTTCTCGGGATAGAGGATGGTTCGGGGGCTGCTCAGGGATGCTGACATGACCTCCCGATCCTACCGGGGACACGGGCCGCGGAGCGCCCCGTCCCGGTGGACGATCGGACACCGTCGACACGCCGTCGGCGCCGTTCTGTCACCAGTTGTGAGCTGTCTCTCATTTCATGAACGACCGGAAGGTAATATCGCTGACACCACTCGTTCCCGGAAGGACCCACCATGAAGAGACTGTTCCCGATGACGGCGGCCCTCGCCTCCACCGCTCTGCTGCTCACGGCCTGCGGCGGCTCCGACACCGAGCCCGCCGGCGGTGGGGGCGGCGGCGAGGCCGTCGAGGAGGCCACCGTCGGGATCAGCCAGTTCGTGGAGCACCCCTCGCTCGACGCCGCCCGGGAGGGCTTCGTCGCGGCGCTCGAGGAGGGTGGCTACACGGAGGGGGAGAACCTCACCCTCGACGTCCAGAACGCCTCCGGCGACCAGGGCACCTCCACCAGCATCGCGTCCAACATGGCGTCCTCGGACGCCGACCTCGTGCTGGCCATCGCGACGCCGTCCGCCCAGGGCCTGGCCCAGTCGGTCACCGACCGTCCGGTGCTGTTCACGGCCGTCACCGACCCGGTCGAGGCCGGGCTGGTCGACTCCCTCGACAGCCCCGGCGGCAACGTCACCGGGACCACCGACATGAACCCGGTCGCCGAGCAGATCGCGCTGGTCAAGCAGCTCGACCCGGAGGCGGAGTCCGTGGGCATCATCTACAGCTCGGGCGAGACGAACTCGCAGGTCCAGGTGGACCTCGCGAAGGAGGCCGCCGCGGAGGAGGGGCTGGAGGTCGTCGAGAAGACGGTGACCAACACCTCCGAGGTGGCCCAGGCCGCCGAGTCCTTCGACACGGACGCCATCTACGTGCCCACCGACAACAAGGTGGTCTCCGGTCTCGAGGCCGTGATCGCCGCCGCCGAGTCCAAGCAGATCCCCCTGATCGCGGGCGAGGGCGACTCCGTGGAGCGCGGCGCCCTCATCACCCAGGGCCTGGACTACGAGCAGCTCGGCCGCCAGACCGGCGAGATGGCCGTGCGCATCCTCGCCGAGGGCGCGGACCCCTCGTCCATGCCCGTGGAGTCCCAGGAGGACACGCAGCTGATCATCAACCTGCAGGCCGCTCAGCGGATGGGCGTGGAGGTCCCCCAGGCGCTGCAGGACTCCGCCGACCAGGTCATCGAGTAGTCCCGGGCGGCCCGGCCGGCGCCGGCGCCCGGAGACCCCGGACGCCGGCCGGCCCGGCCCCCTGCCCACCGCGGCACCCCCTTCCGACAGGGCCGCGCCCGCCCGATCGGCGGCCGGCCCCCGTCTCCCACCAACCAGAACGGATCCAGCAGAAGTGATAGCCGGTATCGAACTCGGACTGCTCTACGCGGTCATGGCGCTGGGCGTCTACCTCACGTTCCGAGTCCTCGACTTCCCCGACCTGACGGTCGACCAGTCCTTCACCACGGGCGCCGCCACCACGGCGATGATCATCCTCGGCGGGGGCAGCCCCTGGCTCGCCACCGCCGCCGGCTTCGTGACCGGTGCTCTCGCCGGGCTCATCACGGGCCTGCTCCACACCAAGGCCCACATCAACGGCCTGCTCGCGGGCATCCTCACCATGACCGCGCTCTACTCCATCAACCTGCGCGTCATGGACGGGCGCGCGAACCTGTCGCTGCTGCGCGAGGACACGGTCTTCACCCCGCTCGCCGAGATGGGCGTGCAGGGAACGTGGATCGGCATCGCCCTCTTCCTCCTCGGCGTCGCCGTGGTCAAGGTCCTCCTCGACTGGTTCCTCTACACCGACGCCGGACTCGCCATGCAGGCCACCGGCGACAACCCGGAGATGATCCGCTCCTTCGGCGTGAACACGGACCACCAGAAGATGCTGGGCCTGTGCCTGTCCAACGGGCTCGTGGGCCTCGCCGGGTCCCTCGTGGCCCAGTACCAGGGCTTCGCCGACATCGGCATGGGCATCGGCCTCATCGTCGTCGGGCTCGCCTCCGTGATCCTCGGCCAGGGGCTCTTCGGCTCGCGCACGGTCGTGGTGGCGACCCTCGCCGTCGTCCTGGGCTCGGTCGTCTACCGCCTGGTCATCACCGTGGCGCTGCAGGCGGGGCTCAACCCGTCCGACATGAAGCTGATCTCCGCGGTGCTCGTCGTGGCCGCGCTCGTGGTGCCGCAGCTGCAGTTCTTCAGGCGCCGGCGGGAACGGCACCTGGCGAGCGAGGCGGCGCGTCTCGTCGACGACCTCACCGACACCCCCACGACCACGAAGGCAGGTGCCTGAGCCGTGCTCACCATCGACAACGTCCACAAGACGTTCTTCGCCGGGACCGTCAACGAGCGGCGCGCCCTCGCCGGCGTCTCGCTGACCCTGCGGGAGGGCGACTTCCTCACCGTCATCGGTTCCAACGGCGCCGGCAAGTCGACGATCCTCAACGCCATCTCCGGGACCCTGATCCCCGACACGGGCACGGTGCGGGTCGACGACACCGACGTCACCCGGCTGCCCGAGCACAAGCGCGCCCGGTACCTGTCCCGCGTGTTCCAGGACCCCATGAAGGGGTCGTCCCCCACCATGACGGTCGAGCAGAACATGGCGATCGCGTTCCAGCGGGGGAAGTCCCGGGGGCTCGTCCCGGGCCTCACGAACGCACGCCGCCGGCTCTTCCGCGACAAGCTGGCCAGCCTCGAGCTGGGCCTGGAGAACCGGCTGGGCGCCAAGGTGGGCCTGCTCTCCGGCGGCCAGCGCCAGGCCCTGTCCCTGCTCATGGCGACGTTCTCCGAGCCGCGCATCCTGCTCCTCGACGAGCACACGGCGGCGCTCGACCCGCAGCGCGCGGACCTCGTGTCCCGGCTCACCGCGGACATCGTGGCCGAGCAGAACCTCACCACGGTGATGGTCACGCACAACATGGACCAGGCCCTGCGCCTGGGTAACCGGCTCATCATGATGCACGAGGGCCGGATCCTCTTCGAGCTCGACGCCGCCCAGAAGCAGTCGATGACCGTGCCCGGCCTGCTCGAGCAGTTCCGCCGGCTGCAGCCGGGAGCGGGGCAGGACGCGTTCGACGACGCTACGCTGTTCGAGAGCGTCAAGACCGAGGACGGTTCCTGACCGGCCGGCACCGGCCGACGGTCCACGACCGGCACGGACGACGGGGCGGGCCGGACACGGACCGCCCCGTCGCGCGTCGCCGGGCGGTCCGCCCGGCCCCGCCCAGCAACCAGGAGAGCAGTGCCGTGAGCCAGACCCCCGACCCGCACCACGCCCGCCGACGCACCGGGGGATGGTTGCTGGCCGTGGGCGTGGTGGCACTGTTCATCTCCACGTTCACCGTGCCCGAGGCCATCCACCACCTCGCGCGCGTCTCGGCGGACGAGGGGACGGGCCTGAGCGGGCGCGCGGTGGTGGTCACCGTGGTGGGCGCCGTGACCCTGCTCGGCGGAGGGGCCCTGGCGATCGCCGGGTTCAACTGGCGCCGCTCGGCGTGGGAGGGCCCCAGCCCGGAGGACCGGCTGCTCGACGAGCAGTTCGGCGACGGACCCGTGCGCCCCTACGACCCGGACGAGTTCCGCGGTCCGGGGCACCGGGACCCCGGCGACCGGGGCTGACGAGCCCGCGGCCGAGGCGCCGCCCTGCCCGCCCTCGTCGCGGTCGCCAACGGGGCCCTGCTGACCATGATCAGCGCCAGCCGCCTCACCGACGGCATGACCGCGCAGGGAACCTTTCCCGCGGTGCTCGGCCGGGTCCTCCCGCGCCGCGGCGGGAAACCCGTCCGGTTCCGGCCGGTGGGGGCGCACGGACCAGGGAGCCCGCGGAGCACCGCTGAGCGACTCGGCGCCCGGTCCCGCTGCACTGGGCGGGGATTGAGGCGGGCTCGGCCCGCTCCTACACTCGGGACACCAGAGACGGCCGTTCCAGCCCCGGAGACGATCATGGACAGCGCGCAGCCGCACCCGGGCCTCCTCGGAGGACCCGTCGTCGACCTCGCCGAGCTGGGGCGCGTCCCGCTCGACGCCGCCCTCGACCCCGCCGGCGGCAAGGCCGCGCGGCTGGGGGCGATGCTGGCCGCCGGGCTGCCCGTGCCGCCGGGCTTCTGCGTCACGACCCGCGCCTACCGCCGGGCGGCCGCGGACGCCGGTCTCGACCGGCTCCTGGCGACACCCGGCACTCCGCCCTCCCGGCTGCGCGCCGCGCTCGAGGCCGTCCCGGTGCCCGCGGACGTCGCCGACGCCGTCCGCGCCGCATACGCGGACCTGGGCCGGGCCCACCCCGTCGCCGTGCGGTCCTCCGCCACGGCGGAGGACTCCCCCGAGGCCAGCTCCGCCGGGCAGCAGGACACCTACCTCAACGTGGTCGGCGAGGAGGCCGTGCTGGACGCGGTCCGCCGCTGCTGGGCCTCCCTGTGGACGGACCGGGCCGTGGCCTACCGGCAGGACCACGGCGTGGAGGAGAGCGCCCTGGGCCTGGCGGTCGTGGTCCAGTCGATGGTGGCGGCGGAGGTCTCGGGGGTGCTGTTCACCGCGGACCCCCTCACCGGCCGCCGGGGGCGCAGCGTCGTCGACGCGGCGCCCGGACTGGGGGAGGCCCTCGTCGGCGGCGCCCTCGACCCCGACCGCTTCGTGCTGGAGACCGCCACCGGCCGTGTCCTCGAGCGGGTGCCCGGGGGCAAGCGCACCGAGGTCCGTCCGGCCCCCGGCGGCGGGACGGAGCGGGTGCGGCGCGCGAGCCGCGCAGACCGACTGTGCCTCACGGACGAGCAGGTGCGCACCCTCGCCGCCCTCGGGGCCCGCGCGGAGCAGCTCTTCGGGACGCCGCAGGACCTGGAGTGGGCGATCGGGACCGACGGCCGGGTCCTCCTGGTCCAGTCGCGGCCCGTCACCACCCTCTATCCCCTGCCCCCGGCCGCCGGCACCGGCGACCGCGTCTACCTGTGCGTCAGCCTGCTGCAGGGGCTGACCCGCCCGCTGACGCCCATGGGGATCGCCGTCTTCCAAGCGATCGCGGACGGCTGGCTGCCGCAGGACGCAGGCCCCGACGTCCTGGCCGCCCGCTACGTGCAGGCGGGGATGCGCCTGTTCGTGGACGCCACCCCGCTGCTGCGCAGCGAGACAGGGCGCTGGTTCGCCGTGCGCATGGCGCACGTGGCCGACACCCGCTCGGAGGCCGTGCTCCGGAGCCTCATGGCGGACGCCCGCTTCGCTGTCCCCCCGTCCCGGCGACGGTCGTCCCCCGCCCAGCTCCTCCGCGGGCTGCCCCAGCTGGGCGCGACCCCGCACGTCCTCGCGGCCCTGTTCCGGCCGGAGGCCGCCGTCCGCCGTGGCGAGCGCGCGGAGCAGGAGCTGCGCGCGCTCCTCGTCGTCGACGAGACCGCTCCCGCCGCCCACCGGCTCGACCTCGTCGAACGGGTGCTGAGGCGGGAAGTGGTCCCCTTCCTGATGCGGCAGCTTCCCGCCCCCGCGGCCGGGTACGTCTGGCTCGGTCTGGCCCGGTGGCTGCTCCGTCCCGTGGCGGAGCCCGGCGAGCTGGCCGGCGTGCTGCGCGGGCTGCCGCACAACGTGACCACCGAGATGGACCTGCGGCTGTGGCGCGCCGCGGTCGCCGTGCGCGCGGACCCCGGGTCCGCGCGGGCCCTGCGCGAGGACGACCCGCGGGACCTCGCCGCGCGCTACGCCGAGGGGTCCATCCCCACGGCCCTCCAGGAGGTCCTGCGGGACGTCCTGGCCGAGTACGGGCACCGCGCCGTGGCCGAGATCGACATCGGCGTCCCCCGCTGGTCGGAGGACCCCGCCCACGTCCTCAACGTCCTGGCCAACTACCTGAGGTCGGACGACCCGGAGCGGGCCCCCGACCTGCAGTTCGCCCGCGCGGCCGAGGGGGCCGAAGCCCTGGCCGCCGACCTCTCCTCCCGCGCCCGGGCCCACGGCGCGCTGCGCGGCGCGCTGGCCGCCCGTGCCCTGCGCCGGGTGCGCAGGACCGCCGGCCTGCGCGAGCAGCCCAAGTTCACCCTGATCGTCGTGCTGACCGCGCTCCGGCACCAGCTCGTGCTCGTGGGGCAGGAGCTCGCCGCGGCCGGGCGGATCGGCACGCCCTCCGACGTCTTCTTCCTGGACCTCGCCGAGGTCCGTGCGGGTCTGGAGGGCGCGGACCTCCACGAACCGGTGGCCGCACGGCGGCGCGAGTACGAGCGGGAGCTGCACCGGCGCCGCGTCCCGCGGGTCCTGCTCTCCGACGGCACCGACGCCGAGGCGGCCATGGCCGCCGGGTCGGAGGCCGACCGGGCCCTGCCCCCCGGGACCCTGCACGGCGCCCCGGCCTCGGCCGGCACGGCCACGGGCACGGCCCGCGTCGTCCTGGACCCGGCGGCCGCACACCTGGAACCCGGCGAGGTGCTCGTGGCCCCGTCCACGGACCCGGGCTGGACCCCGCTGTTCCTGACGGCGGCGGCCCTCGTCATGGAGATGGGCGGGCCGATCTCCCACGGAGCGGTCGTGGCCCGCGAGTACGGGATCCCCGCCGTCGTCGGCGTCCCTGAGGCCACTCTGCGGATCGCCACCGGGGACGTCGTCACCGTCGACGGTGCCGCCGGGACCGTCGTGGTGCACCCCGGCGGGTCCGCGGCGGCCTGATCCCGGGTGCTCCGGTCGCGGAGGCCGCCGTGGCGGGCACCGGGGTCCCGGGGCGCCCCGCACCGGGGGTGCCGGCACGCCGAAGGCCCCGGACCGAACGGTCCGGGGCCTTCGTCCCGAGTGGTGCCCGCGGTAGGATTCGAACCTACGGCCTTCTGCTCCGGAGGCAGACGCTCTATCCCCTGAGCTACGCGGGCCTTCCACCGCCTCAGCGATGGACCTCGACGATACTAGCAGGTTTCCCGGAGTGGTCGTCGAGCGCCCCGGCACGGGCGCTCCACAGCGCCCGGTTACACTGGTCCGGTGACTCCAGAACAACTTTCTATCGCCGTATCCGCATGCCTGCAGGACGCCGTGGCCCGGGGCGACCTCGCCCTCGCCGACGGCGCCCGGCTGCCGGAGGTGCGGATCGAGCGACCGAAGAACCGGGAGCACGGGGACTGGGCGACCAACGTCGCCATGCAGCTCGCCCGGAAGGTGGGGCGCGCCCCGCGCGACGTCGCCGCCGTGGTCAGGGACCGCCTGCAGGGGACCGCGGGCGTGGCCGCCGTCGACGTGGCCGGCCCCGGGTTCCTCAACATCACCCTGGACGCCGCCGCCGCCGGGGAGATCGCCCGCACCGTCGTGGAGCAGGGCGAGGCCTTCGGCAGGACGCGGTCGCTGGCCGGGACGTCCGTCAACCTGGAGTTCGTCTCCGCGAACCCGACCGGACCGGTCCACCTGGGCGGCACCCGCTGGGCCGCGGTCGGCGACTCCCTCGCCCGCGTGCTGGAGGCGCAGGGCGCCGACGTGGTGCGCGAGTACTACTTCAACGACGCCGGCGGCCAGATCGACCGCTTCGCCCGTTCCCTGCTGGCCCGCGCCCAGGGCGAGCCCGCCCCCGAGGACGGCTACGGCGGGGAGTACATCACCGACATCGCCACTCGGGTCGTGGCCGAGAACCCCGGCGTCCTCGAGTCCGGGGACCCCCAGGAGGCGTTCCGCGCGGCGGGCGTCGAGCTGATGTTCGCCGAGATCAAGTCCTCGCTGCACGACTTCGGCGTGGACTTCGACGTGTACTTCCACGAGCAGTCCCTGTTCGACAACGGCGCCGTGGACGAGCTCCTCGAGCAGCTCAAGACCTCCGGCGCCCTCTACTTCGCGGACGGCGCCTGGTGGTTGCGCTCGAGCGCCTACGGCGACGACAAGGACCGGGTGGTCATCAAGTCGGACGGCCAGGCCGCCTACATCGCCGGGGACATCGCCTACTTCAAGGACAAGCGGGACCGCGGGGCGGACCTGTGCATCTACATGCTCGGCGCCGACCACCACGGCTACGTGGCCCGGCTCAAGGCCGCCGCCGCGGCCCTGGGCGACAGCCCGGACCGGGTCGAGGTGCTCATCGGCCAGATGGTCAACCTCGTCCAGGACGGCGGTCCCGTGCGGATGTCCAAGCGCGCCGGCAACGTGGTGACCATGGAGGACCTCGTCGAGGCCGTCGGCGTCGACGCCGCCCGGTACTCGCTGACCCGCTTCTCCGTGGACTCCAACATCGACATCGACCTGAGCCTGCTGACCCGGCGATCCAACGAGAACCCGGTCTTCTACGTCCAGTACGCCCACGCCCGCACGTGCGCGGTGGGGCGCAACGCCGAGGCGGCCGGCGTCGCCCGCACGGACGAGCAGGGGAAGGCCGTGTTCGACGCGTCGCTGCTCGACCACCCGATGGAGGGGGAGCTGCTGGCCGCCCTCGGCCAGTACCCCTCGGTGCTCGCCCAGGCCGCCGAGTTCCGCGAGCCGCACCGGGTCGCGCGCCACCTCGAGGTGCTCGCCGGGACCTACCACCGCTGGTACGACGTCTGCCGTGTGGCCCCGCAGGGCGAGGACGACGTCACCGACCTGCACCGCACCCGACTGTGGCTCAACGACGCCGCACGCCAGGTCCTCGCCAACGGCCTGGGCGTGCTCGGCGTGTCGGCCCCCGAGAGGATGTGACCGCATGACCGCCGACCCGACGACCCGCACCGGGGGCTCGCCCCTGGCACCGCAGTGGCTCAGCGTGCCCCAGGACCTCGACGCGCTCGACCCCGCCATCTGGCCCGAGGCGTTCCGCCGCGACGCCGAGGGCGTGCTGACCGTGGCGGGGATCCCCGCGACGGAACTCGCCGAGCGCTACGGCACTCCCTCCTACGTCTACTCCGAGGACACCTTCCGGGCGCGCGCCCGGGAGTTCCGCGCCGCCTTCACCGAGGCGTTCGCGCGGATCGGGGCGGAGGTCTCCGTCTACTACGCCGGGAAGTCCTTCCTGACCACCGAGGTGGTCCGCTGGATCCGCGAGGAGGGGCTCAACGTCGACACCTCCTCGGGCGGGGAGCTGGCCGTCGCCCTGCGCGGCGGCATGGAGCCCGCCCGGATCGCGCTGCACGGCAACAACAAGTCGGCCGCCGAGATCACCCGCGCCCTCGACAACGGGCTCGGCCGGATCGTGGTGGACTCCCTGGCCGAGATCGAGCTCGTCGCGCACCTGGCGCGCACCCTGGGCGTCGTGGCGCCGGTGATGCTCCGGGTGACCCCGGGGGTGCACGCGTCCACGCACGAGTTCATCGCTACCGCGCACGAGGACCAGAAGTTCGGGCTGTCCCTCGCCCGGCCCGGGGGCGGCGGGGACAGCCCCGCCATGCAGGCGGTCGCCGCGTGCGTGGTGGACCCCGACCTCGACCTGCGCGGCCTGCACTGCCACATCGGCTCCCAGATCTTCGACGCCGACGGCTTCGGGGAGGCGGCCGAGCGGGTGCTCGCCTTCATGGCGCAGGCGGACGAGCGCTTCGGACTGACCCTCCCGGAGCTGGACCTCGGCGGCGGCTACGGCATCGCCTACACCGAGGCGGACACCCCGCGCCCGGCGCGCGAGATCGCCGAGTCCCTCGCGGACCGGGTGGCCGCCACGGCGCGGTCCCTGCACATGGCGGTCCCGCACCTGTCCATCGAGCCCGGGCGGGCCGTCTGCGGGCCGGCCGCGTGCACCCTCTACACCGTGGGCACCCTGAAGACCGTCACGGCGGAGTCCGGCGCGCAGCGCCGGTACGTCTCCGTGGACGGAGGGATGAGCGACAACGCCCGTCCCGTGCTCTACGGCGCGGACTACACCGCCGTGCTCGCCAACCGCCGTGCCGAGGGCGCGCCCGTGCTCTCCCGGGTGGTGGGCAAGCACTGCGAGTCCGGGGACATCGTGGTGCGGGACGTCTACCTGCCCGAGGATCTCGCCCCCGGGGACGTCCTGGCCGTGCCCGCCACCGGTGCCTACTGCTGGGCCCTGTCCAGCAACTACAACTGGATCGCCCGTCCGCCGGTCGTCGCCGTGCGCGCCGCCGGGGACCGGCCGGAGGCCCGGCTCATCGTGCGGGGCGAGACCGAAGAAGACCTGTTCGCCCGCGACCTGGGAGCCTGATTGACCGCGACCTCTGAGACCACCCGCCCGCCCTCGACCGTGAAGGTCGCCCTGCTCGGTGCCGGCAACGTCGGCGCCGAGGTGGCCCGGACCCTCCTCGACCACGGCCCCGAGTTCGCCGCCCGCGTGGGCGCGCCCGTGGAGCTCGTCGGCATCGCCGTGCGGGACCTCGCCGCCCGGCGGACCGTCGAGCTGCCCGAGTCGCTGCTCACCACCGACGCCGAGGCCCTCGTCGACGCCGCGGACGTCGTCATCGAGCTGACCGGTGGCATCGAGCCGGCCCGCAGTCGCATCCTGCGGGCCCTGCACGGCGGCAAGCCGGTGGTCTCGGGCAACAAGGCCCTCATCGCCCGGCACGGCCGCCAGCTCCAGGACGCGGCCGACGCCGCCGGTGTGCCGCTGGCCTACGAGGCCGCCGTGGCCGGGGCGATCCCCATCGTGCGCCCCATGCAGGACTCCCTCGCGGGGGACCGGGTGGACCGCGTGCTGGGCATCATGAACGGCACCACGAACTACATCCTCGACCAGATGGACACCACGGGCGCGCAGTTCGACGACGCGCTCGCCGAGGCGCAGCAGCTCGGCTACGCCGAGGCGGACCCCACCGCCGACGTGGAGGGCCACGACGCCGCGGCGAAGGCCGCCATCCTCGCGTCCCTGGCCTTCCACTCGACCTTCACCATCGACGACGTGTACTGCCGCGGCATCACCGGCGTCACCGCCGCCGACGTCGCCGCCGCCCGCGAGGCCGGCTACGTGATCAAGCTCTTGGCGGTGTGCGAGCGCTGCTCGGGCGGCGTGAACCTGCGGGTCACCCCGACCATGATCCGGCGGGAGCACCCGCTGGCGGGCGTGCACGGGGCCTACAACGCCGTGTTCGTCGAGGCCGCGAACGCCGGGTCCCTCATGTTCTACGGCGCGGGTGCCGGCGGCGCCGCCACCGCCTCGGCGGTGCTGGGCGACTTCGTCTCGGCGGCGCGCCGGCTCGTGCTCGGCGGCCCGGCCCAGGGCGCGGACCCCCACGCCCAGCTGGCCGCGGCGCCGATGGACGAGGTCCGCACGAGCTTCTCGATCACCCTGACGGTCCAGGACCGGCTCGGCGTCCTGGCGCGGATCGCCCAGGTCTTCGCCGACCACGGCGTGTCGATCTTCACGATGCAGCAGACGGACCACCCGCACGGCGACCCGCAGCTGTCGGAGATCCGGCTCGTGACCCACCGGGGCGCGAACAAGGACCTCGTGGCCACGGTGGACGCCCTGCGCGAGCTGCCCTTCGTCGAGGACGTCACCGGCGTGATCCGCGTGGAGCACGCCGACTGAGACCCCCGGCGGTGCCGCCCGCGGACCGGGCGCCACCGCCCCCGGAGGCGGCACCGCCCCACGCACCCGCACCGCACGAGCACCCCCCACCATCGAGTCCACAGGAAGAGATCCAGCACATGGCACACGTCTGGCAGGGCGTCATCAACGAGTACCGGGACCGTCTGCCGGTCTCCGGCTCCACCGAGGTCATCACGATGGGAGAGGGGGGTACGCCGCTGATCCGGGCGCGCGCCCTGTCGGAGCTCACCGGCAACACCGTCTGGCTGAAGTTCGAGGGCATGAACCCGACCGGCTCCTTCAAGGACCGGGGCATGACCATGGCCATCACGAAGGCCAAGGAGGAGGGCGCCGAGGCCGTCGTGTGCGCCTCGACCGGCAACACCTCCGCCTCCGCCGCGGCCTACGCCAAGCAGGCCGGGCTCACGTGCGCGGTGCTGGTTCCCGAGGGCCGGATCGCCATGGGCAAGCTCTCGCAGGCCGTCGCGCACGGCGCGGACATCATCCAGGTGGACGGCAACTTCGACAACTGCCTCGAGGTGGCCCGCAAGCTCTCCGAGTCCTACCCCGTGTTCCTCGTGAACTCCGTGAACCCGTACCGGATCGAGGGCCAGAAGACGGGGGCGTTCGAGGTGGTCGACACCCTCGGCGATGCCCCGGACCTGCACATCCTGCCGGTCGGCAACGCCGGCAACATCACCGCGTACTGGAAGGGCTACCGGGAGTACGCCCGGCCGTACGGCTCCCGGGCCGCGGGGGAGCTGCCCGCCGTCTCGACGAAGCTGCCCGTGATGTGGGGCTTCCAGGCCGAGGGGGCGGCGCCGCTGGTCCTCGGCCATCCCGTCACGGAGCCCGAGACGATCGCGACCGCCATCCGGATCGGCAACCCCGCGTCCTGGGACTCGGCGATCGCCGCCCGCGACGAGTCCGGCGGGCTCATCGGCTCCGTCTCGGACGACGAGATCCTGTCCGCCCACCGGTGGCTCTCGGCCCAGGAGGGCGTGTTCGTCGAGCCGGGGTCCGCCGCGGGCGTGGCGGGCCTGCTCCAGAAGCACGCCGCGGGGGAGGCCCCCACGGGGCAGACGGTGGTCATCACCGTGACCGGCCACGGCCTCAAGGACCCGCAGTGGGCGATCAAGGCCGCCGAGCGGGAGGACCCCGCGCTGGTCGAGCCCCAGCGCGTGCCCTTCGACGTGGTCGCCGTCGCCGCCGCGCTGGGCCTGGAGTAGTCCCGGATGTTCGAGATCGGCCAGCGGGTGGCGGTGAGCGTCCCCGGCTCCACCGGCAACGTGGGCCCGGGCTACGACAGCCTGGGCCTGGCGCTCGGCCACTACGACGACCTCGCCGTGACCGTGACCGGCGGCGGCCTGGCGTTCGAGCTGCACGGGGAGGGCTCCGCGTCGGTGCCCCGGTCCGCGGAGCACCTGGTGGTCCGCGCCATGCGGGCCGCCTTCCGGGCCGCGGGCGTCGAGGAGCTGCCGGGACTGCGGCTCGAGGCGACCAACCGGATCCCGCACGGACGCGGCATGGGCTCGAGCGCCTCGGCCGTGGTGGCCGGCGTGCTCGCGGCGAACGCACTGCTGCCCGCGGAGCGGGTCCTCGACGACCGGCGCCTGCTCCAGGTCGCCGCCGCCATGGAGGGCCACCCGGACAACGTGGCCCCGTCCCTCTACGGTGGTCTCGTGATCTCCTGGACCGACGCCGACGGCTACCGCAGCGCCCCCGTGGTCGTCCACGAGGACGTCGTGCCGGTGGTCGCGATCCCCGACTTCGAGGTCCCCACCCGTCTCGCCCGGTCCCTGCTGCCCGCGACCGTCCCGCACCACGACGCCGCGGTCAACGCCGGACGGACGGCCCTGCTCGTCGAGGCGCTGACGCGGCGCCCCGGGCTGCTGCTGCCCGCCACCGAGGACCGGCTGCACCAGCCGTACCGGGCCTCCGCCATGCCCCCGAGCGCCCGGCTGATGACCGCGCTGCGGGAGCGCGGGCTGCCGGCCATGATCTCCGGGGCCGGCCCGACCGTCCTGGTCCTCGCCGCGGACCGGCACCAGGCGGAGCAGACGGAGCAGGTCCTCGCGGAGCTCGTCGCACGCGGGACCGATTCCGTCGCCTGGCGTGTCCTCCGTCTGCGGGTCGACGGTCAGGGTGCTAAGCTGGAGAGGCACCCGCAGCAGATCCAGGGGTAGGAGACCGCGCCCCGCGCGGTGAGGACAGCGGGCATCATGAGGGGCAGCGCCCCGGTCGGATGCCCCGGGGTCCTCGACTCCACGGCCTCAGATCCTCCGGTGATCCCCCGCCGGCACCGGCTCCTTCGATGCCGTCGGCGCACCGGCCCGCACAGACACGGACCGGAGCACACCATGATCTCCGGGTGACACCTTGTTCGCCCAGGCTGCCGCGCCCTGAAGTGCGCCCCGCCGCAGGCGGCCCGCGATCGCGGCCCGCCGGGAACCATCCACGGTCCTGGACTCTGAGATCCATGGGCCCCCCACCGAGGGAGAAGGACACTTCGTGACCGAGACCACCGACCTTTCCACGGGTACGGAAGAGACCACCACCAGCGATCCCCGGAACGCGGGCCTGTCCGCGCTCAAGCTGGCCCAGCTCCAGGCGCTCGCCTCCCAGCTGGGGATCACCGGCGCCCGGCGGATGCGCAAGAGCCTCCTGGTCGACGCGATCGCCGCGCACCAGCGCGGCGGGGCCGTCGCCGACCGGGACCGGGCCGTCGAGGAGAAGATCGCGCAGACGGTCGAGAAGACCGCCGACAGCCGCGCCGACCAGGGTGCCGCCCCGGCGGCCGCGACGACCGGCGAGGACTCCGCCGCGCAGGGCGCCGACGGCGGCCAGCCGCAGCGGCGCTCGCGCGCCCGGCGCGCCACGAGCACGGGTGTGGTGTCCGCCGCCGAGCAGCAGGGCACCGCGCCGCAGACCACCGATCAGCAGGGCGCAGCGCAGGGACCCCCCCAGCAGCAGCCGGCCACGTCCTCGGAGCAGGCCGCTCCCGCGGAGGACTCCTCCGGCGCCGAGGCCGAGGGCGGCCGCAACCGCAACCGGAGCCGCCGCAACCGCAACCGCGACGACAACGGCCAGAGCCCCGCGGGCCAGGACAACGGCGGTCAGGACTCCGGGCAGAGGACCGACGAGTCGCGTTCCTCGGCCGAGGGCCGCGACGACGACCAGTCGAAGCAGGACCGGAGCCGCAACCAGAACCGCGGCCAGGACAAGGGCGGCCAGGACAAGGGCGGCCAGGACAAGGGCGCCCAGGACAAGGGCGCCCAGGACAAGGGCGCCCAGGACAAGGGCGCCCAGGACAAGGGCGACGGCCGCAACAACCGGCGGGACAACCGTTCCGAGGGCGGGAAGTCCCAGGACGGCAAGGGCCAGGACAACCGTCAGGACAAGGGCGGCCAGGACAACCGGGGCCAGGACAACCGTCAGGACAAGGGCGGCCAGGACGGCGACGGCGGCAGCCGCCGCAGCCGCCGCAACCGGAACCGCAACGACCGCGACCGGGACCGCAACGACCGGGACCGGGACCGCAACGACCGGGCCGAGCGCAACGAGCGCCGCAACCGCCGCGGGCGCAGCACGGGCCCCGAGGTCGACGACACGGAGTTCACCGAGGACGACGTCCTGCTGCCCGTCGCAGGCATCCTGGACGTCCTCGACAACTACGCGTTCGTGCGGACCTCCGGCTACCTTCCCGGCCCGAACGACGTCTACGTCAGCCTCGCCCAGGTCAAGAAGCACAACCTCCGCAAGGGCGACGCCGTGGTCGGCGCCATCCGCGCTCCCCGCGACGGCGAGCAGCAGAACAGCACGCGGCAGAAGTTCAACGCGCTGGTCCAGCTCAGCACGGTCAACGGCAAGAAGACCGAGGAGAACAAGGACCGCGTGGACTTCGGGAAGCTGATCCCGCTGTACCCGCAGGAGCGGCTGCGCCTCGAGACGGAGCCCAAGAAGATCGGGCCCCGCGTCGTCGACCTCGTCGCCCCCATCGGCAAGGGCCAGCGCGGCCTGATCGTCTCGCCGCCGAAGGCCGGCAAGACGCTGATGCTGCAGGCGATCGCCAACGCGATCACCACCAACAACCCCGAGGTCCACCTCATGATGGTGCTCGTCGACGAGCGCCCCGAGGAGGTCACGGACATGCAGCGCACGGTCAAGGGCGAGGTGATCGCCTCGACCTTCGACCGCCCGGCGGACGACCACACCACGGTCGCCGAGCTGGCCATCGAGCGGGCCAAGCGGCTCGTGGAGATGGGCATGGACGTGGTGGTCCTCCTGGACTCCATGACCCGCCTGGGCCGTGCCTACAACCTCTCGGCCCCCGCCTCCGGACGCATCCTCTCCGGCGGCGTGGACTCCGCGGCGCTGTACCCGCCGAAGAAGTTCTTCGGCGCGGCCCGCAACATCGAGAACGGCGGCTCGCTCACGATTCTCGCCACCGCCCTCGTGGAGACCGGGTCCAAGATGGACGAGGTCATCTTCGAGGAGTTCAAGGGCACCGGCAACATGGAGCTGCGCCTGTCCCGCTCGCTCGCGGACAAGCGGATCTACCCGGCCGTGGACGTCAACTCCTCGGGCACCCGCCGCGAGGAGAACCTCCTCTCCCCGGACGAGATCAAGATCATGTGGAAGCTGCGCCGCGTCCTCTCCGGGCTCGACCAGCAGCAGGCTCTCGAGCTGCTCACGAACAAGCTGCGGGACACCCAGTCCAACACCGAGTTCCTGCTCCAGGTGCAGAAGACCACGCTGTCGGCCCGCGCCGAGAGCGACCGCTAGCACGCCCGCAGCCGCCGCGGCCCGGTCCGGACCCCCGGACCGGGCCGCGGCGGCGTCGTCGTGCCGGGGCGCCGCCCGCGCGCGACCCGACCACCGTCGTCACCGCCGCCCGATGAAGGAGCGTCCCATGCCGGACCCGATCCAGTCCCTGCTCGACGAGCACGCCGAGCTGCAGCGCCGGCTCGCCGATCCCGCCGTGCACGCGGAGCAGGGCAAGGCCCGCCGCCTGGGGCGCCGCTACGCCGAGCTCAACGGCATCGTCGAGGCCCACCACCGGGTGCACCGCCTCGAGGAGGACCTCGGCGCGGCCCGTGAGCTCGCCGCCGAGGAGCCGGAGTTCGCCGAGGAGATCCCGGCTCTCGAGGAGCAGCTCGCGGCGGCCCGCGAGAAGCTGCGCCGGCTGCTCGTCCCGCGCGACCCCGACGACGGGCGCAATGTGATCCTGGAGGTCAAGGCGGGGGAGGGCGGCGACGAGTCCGCCCTCTTCGCCGGGGACCTGCTGCGCATGTACCTGAAGTACGCGGAGGCCCGCGGCTGGAAGACCGAGTTCATCTCGACCAACGACTCCGACCTGGGCGGCTACAAGGACGTGCAGGTCGCGATCAAGTCGAACGCCACGGACCCCGCCGAGGGCGTGTGGGCGCGACTGAAGTACGAGGGTGGGGTGCACCGCGTGCAGCGCGTGCCGGTCACGGAGTCGCAGGGCCGGATCCACACCTCCGCCGCGGCCGTGCTCGTCTTCCCGGAGGTCGACGAGCCCGAAGAGGTCGAGATCAGCCAGAACGACCTGAAGATCGATGTCTACCGCTCCTCGGGGCCCGGCGGCCAGTCCGTGAACACCACCGACTCCGCGGTCCGCATCACCCACCTGCCCACGGGCATCGTGGTGGCCATGCAGAACGAGAAGTCGCAGCTGCAGAACCGCGAGGCCGCGATGCGGGTGCTGCGGGCCCGCATCCTGGCCCACCAGCAGGAGCAGATCGACGCGGACAACGCCGCGCAGCGCCGCTCCCAGGTCCGGACCATGGACCGGTCCGAGCGGATCCGCACCTACAATTTCCCCGAGAACCGGATCAACGACCACCGCACCGGGTACAAGGCGTACAACCTCGACCACGTCATGGCGGGGGACCTCGAACCGGTCGTGCGCTCGGCCGTCGAGATGGACGAGCAGGCCCAGCTCGAGGCCATCGGCCGGCAGGACGGCTGAGCGGGGTCCCGGGATGACGAGGTCGCTGGGCCAGGCGGTGCGCTGGGCGGAGCAGGTGCTCGCCGAGGCGGGGATCGACTCCGCGCGCACCGACGCGCTGCTGCTCGCGGGACACCTCACGGGGCTGTCCCGGGGGGAGGTCGAGGCGCGGGCCATCATCGGCGGGGACGAGCCCGAGGGCTACGCGGAGCTGGTGGCCGAGCGCGCCGGCCGGATCCCGCTGCAGCACCTCACGGGAGTCGCGCACTTCCGCTACCTGACGCTGGCCGTCGGGCCCGGCGTGTTCGTGCCCCGGCCCGAGACGGAGACCGTGGTGCAGGCGGTGGTCGACGAGCTGCGCGAGCAGCTGGCCGCGGGCGTGCACCGGCCGCACGTGGTGGACCTGGGCACCGGCTCCGGGGCGATCGCCGCCTCGGTGGCCCACGAGGTGCCGCAGGCGCGCGTGCACGCCGTGGAGCTGTCCGGGACCGCCCACGCGTGGGCGGCCGAGAACCTGCGCGGGACGCGCGCGGAGCTCGTCCGGGGCGATCTGCGCACGGCGTTCCCGGAGCTCGAGGGACGCTGCGACGTGGTGGTCTCCAATCCGCCGTACATCCCCGTGGACGCGGTCCCGCGCGAGCCGGAGGCCCGGGAGCACGACCCGGACCTCGCCCTGTACGGGGGCGGGGACGACGGGCTGGACGTCCCGCGGGCCGCCCTGGCCTCGGCCGTGCGGCTCCTGCGTCCCGGGGGGTTCTTCGTCATGGAGCACGCCGAGGTGCAGGCCATCGCCGTGGCGCACGCGTTCCGGGCGGCGGGGCTCGAGGACGTCGTGGGCCACCAGGACCTGACGGGCCGGGCCCGGGCCACGGCCGGCCGGACGCCCCCCGGCGGCCCCGCACGCACGACCGGAATGGGAGAATGGACGCCGTGAACCACACCGTCTACGACTGCAGCAGCATCGCCCAGCGCACCGCCGGGCTCAAGCACGCCGCGCGCGCCCTGGCGGCCGACGCGTGCGTGGTCCTGCCCACCGACACGGTCTACGGGATCGGGGCCAACGCGTTCTCGGCCCGGGGTGTCGCGACCCTGCTCGCGGCCAAGGGGCGGTCGCGCGCGATGCCCCCGCCCGTGCTCATCGCCCACGCCGGGGTGCTCGACGGCCTGGCGGACGAGGTCTCCGACGACGCCCGCGCGCTCGCCCACGCCTTCTGGCCCGGCGGGCTGACCCTCATCTTCCACTCCCACCCGTCGCTGGGCTGGGACCTGGGGGAGACCCAGGGGACCGTGGCCCTGCGGGTCCCCGACGACGAGCTCGCCCAGGCGCTGCTCATCGAGAGCGGTCCGCTGGCCGTGTCCTCGGCCAACCGCACCGGCCACCCGGCCGCGCCGACGGCGCAGGCCGCGGCGGACATGCTCGGGGACTCCGTGGAGCTCTACCTGGACGGCGGCCCGCGGCCCGTCGACGGCCCCGCGGACCGGGACCCGGTGTCCTCCACGATCGTGGACTGCACGGGGGAGATCCCGGTGCTGGTGCGCCACGGCACCGTGAGCCTCGCCCGGCTGCGGGCCGTCGTGCCCTCGGTGGTGCCGGCGGACGGCGACGAGGAGCTCGACAGCACCGCCGCGCCGGACACCGGTGCTTCGGGCCCGGCCTCCGAGCGCCCCGCGGCCGCGGGCTCGCACGCGGTGAGCGAGCCCGATCCGGAGGCGGGGGTGCCGCCCGCCGCGGAGCCGTCCGTCCCGGAGGCCCCGGGAGTCGCCACGCCGGCGGACCAGCAGCCCCCGGCGCCCGGCCCGGCGCGGGCCGCGGCCGCCCAGGGCCTGGCCGCCGCGCTCGTGGCGCGCTCCTCGGCGGGCACCCGGCCGGTCGTGGACCAGGACCGCACACGCGTCCAGCGGCCGGCCGCTCCGGGCGAGCCGCGGCCCCTGCCGGTCGACGAGGCCGCCCGGCTGGTGGCCCGCGGCGGCGGCTGAGCGCGTTTCCGCAGGAGCGCCCCGGAGGGGCTCAGCCCCGTCCGGCGGCCAGGTGGGCCTGGCGCAGCACCTCGCTGATCCGCGGCTCGGGGACCGCGCCGTGGTCCTCGGCCCAGCCGCGCACCTGGCGCTGGCCGAACCACGTGACCTCGAGCCGGCGGAGGACGCCGTGCCAGCGGTTCCCGGCCAGGGCCGAGACCGCGAACCCGGCGTCCACCACGAGCCGGCACAGCAGCACGGGAAGGTGGCGCGGCTCCCGCCGGCCCGCGTCCCGCAGGATGGAGCCGGTGGTGGCCCCCTCCCACGGCTGGAGCACGACCGGGGGCAGCGCCTCCCGGTGGCGCCCCACCCTGGAGATGAACTCGGTGAGGGCGTGCACGGAGGTCACCGGTGTGTGCGCGCTGCCGTCGCCGGCCACCGAGCTCAGCGGCGAGGACGCGAAGCGGGCCAGCCGCGCCGTGGTGCGCCGGCCGGAGCCCTGCACCGACGTCGCGCGCAGCACCGTGATCACGGGGGCCCCGTCCTCGGCTGCCCAGTCGCGGCGCAGCTTCAGGAGGGCGCTCTCGCCGAGGGCCTTGGAGAAGGAGTAGGGGGAGAAGGGACGGACCGTGGGCGTCTCGTCGAGGACGTCGACGTCGCCCTGGACGGCCGCGGAGCTGACGTGCACGATCCGGCGCACGCTCGTGCGGCGCGCCGCGAGGGCCACGAGCACCGGCAGCAGCGCGTTCGCCCCCACGAGGGACTCCTCGTGCGTCTGGTCCGGGGCCGCCAGGCCCGCCGCGTTGACGACTACATGGGCACCGGCGAAGGACTCGGCGAGGTAGTCGATGACGGACTCGAGCCGGCCGGCTTGCTGGAGCAGGTGGTGGACCGTGCTCGCCCCGGACGCCAGCCGTGGTGCGGAGACCGGGACCACCGTCTGGCCGTCCGCCTGCAGCCGGGCCACGGTCGCGGATCCCACGAATCCCGTCGCTCCCAGGACTGCCCACGTCGTCGATGTCACGGTGCTTCCTCTCTGCCGGTCGCTGCCGGTCGCCGTCGTCCGGGTCCCGATCCCTGCGATCATCGTACAGACCGGGCCACCGCCGGGACGGGGCGACGCGGCCCGCCGGCCCGGCCGTCCGGCGGCCGCTTGCTAGACTCGGGACGTCCCGGTGCCCGCCCTCGGTCCGCGCCGCACCGCGCCGGACCCCGCACCCGTCACCGCACCGCCCGTCATCGTCCTGGAGGAGCCGCATGCCGTCCGACCCCACGCCCACCCCCACGGTGGCGGTGGCCTGCGTGACCCAGGACCGGCACGAGGACGTCCTCGCGCTCGTCGCCGCCCTGCGGGAGCAGACGGTGCCCGTCGCCTCCCTGTGCCTCGTCGACGCCGGACGCGAGGCGCTGCCGCGGGAGGTGCTGGAGGAGGCGATCGGTGGCTGGTTCGCGCTCGAGCTCGTGCGGTCCCTCGCCAATCTGGGCGGTGCCGGCGGGTTCTCCCTCGCGATCCTGACGGCGCTCGCCACCGGCGCGGACCGGGTGTGGCTCATGGACGACGACGCCCACCCGGAGGGCCCGGACTGCCTCGAGATCCTCCTGCACGAGGCCGCGCAGCGGGAGCTGTCGGTCGTCTCCCCGCTCGTCGTGGCGCCCCAGGACCACGGCGCGCTGGCCTTCTCCTACCGTCTCGAGGGGCGGATGACGCACTCCCGGGCGGACCTGGAGCGGATCGGCTTCCTGCCCGGCTACGCCACCTTCTTCAACGGCGCCCTCATGGCCGAGCACGTCTTCTTCACGGTCGGGCTACCGGACCTCAAGCTCTTCCTGCGCGGCGACGAGGTCGACTTCCTCGTGCGGCTGCGCCGCTCCGGGCTGCCCTTCGGCACCACGACCCGCACCGCCGTGGCGCACCCGCCGGGCTGGGACGAGGAGCACGTCGTGGTCCCCGGTCGGCTCAAGGTGGTGGTGCCCGGGACCGCGTTCAAGCGCGAGCACTTCTTCCGCAACCGGGGCTGGACCACGTGGCGGTACAAGCGGGTCGTCCAGCTCGGGGCCGACCTCGTCGGCTACCCCCTCTACTACCTGCGCCGGGGGGACGTGCGCGGTCTCGCCTCCTGGGCGAGCCGCTACGCCGGCGGGATGCGCGGCCGCGGCTTCGGCGGACCGCGGTGACGCCGTGAGCCCGTCCCCCGGCCTCGAGTTCTCCGTGCTCATGCCCGTCTACCGGGCCGACACCGCGGAGCGGGTGCGCCGTGCGGCCGAGTCGGCCACCGTCGAGCAGCAGCGCCGGCCCGCCGAGCTCGTCGTCGTGCGCGACGGCCCCGTCCCCGCACTGCTCGAGGCGGAGCTGGACCGCCTCGTGCGCGAGCTCCCCGTGCCCGTGGTGCGGGTCGACCTCGAGCGCAACGAGGGGCTCACCGCGGCGCTCAACGCCGGCCTCGACCGGTGCCGGCACGACGTGGTGGCCCGCGCCGACGCCGACGACGTCTCCTACCCCCGTCGCTTCGCGGTGCAGCTGCCCGTGATCGAGGACGGGGCCGACCTGGTGGGCTCGTCGATGCACGAGATCGGCGACGACGAGCGGACCCCGCTCGCCCTGCGCCGGGCCCCGGTGGGGGAGCGGGACATCCTCTCCGTCTCGCGGCGCCGCAACCCCGTGAGCCATCCGACCGTGGTGCTCCGGCGCTCGGCCGTGCAGGCGGCCGGCGGCTACGTGCACGTGCCCCTGGCCGAGGACTACTGGCTGTGGGTGCGGATGCTGCGCGCGGGCGCCGACGTGCGCAACGTGGCCGAGCCGCTGGTCGGCTACCGGGTCTCCGCGGGCTCCTACGAGCGGCGTGGGGGGTGGCGCGTGCTCCGCGCGGAGCTCGCCCTCCAGGCCCGGTTGCGCGGGATCGGCCACGTCGGGTTCCTACAATGGGTGCGCAACGTGGTGGTGCGCGGCGGCTACCGGTTCGTCCCCACCCGGCTCCGGGAGCTCGCCTACCGGGCCATGGTCGGCGCACCCCGCCGCTGACCGTCCCGCACCGGACCTCCTCCCGCCCGGCCCCCGACTCCGGCCCCGACCACGAAAGGAACGACGCGATGAGTGGTGAGCCCGAGCGCCCCGCCGGCACGGCGGTGCCCCCCGGGAGCGCCGGCACGGCGTTCCCGCCCCGCACCGCCCCGCAGGACAGGCCCGTGGCGTGGCTGTGGATCCAGATGCTGCTGGACTCCGTCGCCTGGGTCGTGGCCCTCGTGCTCGCTCTGGTGCTGCGCTACGAGATGGACCTCCCGTCCATCAGCGCGCCCGGGCTGCTGCTGGTGTCGGTGGTGGCCGTGGCCGCCCAGCTCGTCGTCGGCTTCTCCTTCGCCCTGTACAAGGGGCGGTACTCCTTCGGCAGCTTCGACGAGGCCAAGCTCCTGGTGGTGGTCACCCTCATCGTCACGGCCGTGGTGCAGGTCCTGCTCCTGGTGGTGGGCACGAGCATCGGCATCCCGCGCTCCACCGCCCTCATCGCGTTCCCCTTCGCGTGCCTGTTCATGGCCGCCTTCCGCTACCTCAAGCGGATGTACCAGGAGGCCTCCGCCCGCCCGGGCGCCTCCGCCCAGCACGTGGTGGTCTACGGCGCCGGCTACCTCGGGACCTTCCTCATCCAGCGCATGATGCAGGACCCGCACTCGGAGTTCCTGCCCGTGGCCCTGCTCGACGACGACCCCGCCAAGAAGCACCTGCGGATCTCCTCCGTGCCCGTGCTCGGCACCCTGCACGACATCCGGGACGTCATGGCCCGCACCCGCGCCTCCGTGCTCATCGTGGCGATGTCCAGCCCGGACCCCCGCATCATGCACCGGGTCGCGGACGCCGTGGCCGGCACCGGGATCCGGGTCATGACCATGCCACCGCTCGGCGAGGTGCTCGCCGCCAAGCACCAGGCCGCGGACTTCCGGGACATCAGCATGGAGGACCTCATCGGCCGCCGCCCCGTCGACATCGACGTCGAGGGAATCGCCGGCTACGTCAAGGGCCGCCGCGTCCTGGTGACCGGCGCAGGCGGCTCCATCGGCTCCGAGCTGTGCCGCCAGCTCGTCGGCTTCGAGCCCGCGGAGCTGATCATGGTGGACCGCGACGAGTCCGCCCTGCAGGGCACCCAGATCTCCATCACGGGTCGCGGCCTGCTCGACGGCCGCGACACCGTCCTCGCCGACATCCGCGACCCCGAGTCCGTCGCGACGATCTTCCGGGACCGCCGGCCCCAGGTGGTCTTCCACGCGGCCGCCCTCAAGCACGTGTCCCTGCTCGAGCAGTACCCGGACGAGGCGTGGAAGACCAACGTCATCGGCACCCTCAACGTGCTGCAGGCCGCGGAGGAGGCGGAGGTCGAGGTCTTCGTCAACATCTCGACCGACAAGGCCGCCAACCCCACCACGGCGCTGGGACACTCCAAGCGTGTCGCGGAGAAGCTCACCGCCTGGATGGCGGACCGCACCGGGAGCCGGTACGTCTCGGTGCGCTTCGGCAACGTCTTCGGCTCCCGCGGCTCGATGCTCCCCCTGTTCACCGAGCAGATCCGCCAAGGGGGTCCGATCACGGTGACGCACGCCGAGGCCACCCGCTACTTCATGACCATCCCCGAGGCCTGCCAGCTCGTGATCCAGGCGGGGGCGATCGCCCGCGGCGGCGAAGTGCTGATCCTGGACATGGGCGAGCCCGTGCGGATCATGGACATCGCCGAGCGGCTGCGCGTGATGAGCGGGCGCGAGGACATCGAGATCGAGGTCACCGGGCTGCGCCCGGGGGAGAAGCTGCACGAGGACCTCATCGGCCTCGGCGAGAAGGACGAACGGCCCTTCCACCCGAAGATCTCCCACGCCCGGGCCGACCGCCTCGACCCCGCCCAGCTGGACCGGCACACCTGGAAGGTGCGCGGCGGCATGGTCTACACCGGCACGATCCCCGTCGTGCGACCGTCCACGCAGCCGCCGCCCACGTCGGTCCAGCGTCCGCGCAGCTCCTCGGGGCGGGCGTCGTGAGCGCGGCCCCGGCCGTGCTGCTCCCCGCCGGGCTGGACCTCACCGACCCGGGCGCCGCCCCCGACCCGGAGGAGCTGCGCCGGCTCGGGGAGCTCGTGCTCACCGTCGGTGTCCCGGCCCTCGTGCTGAGTCTCCTGCTGCCGCTGGCCGTCAAGCCGCTGCTCGCCCGGTGGGGCGTGCTCGACGTCCCCAACGAGCGCTCCTCCCACCACCGCACGGTCGTGCGGGGCATGGGCCTGGCCGTGGCCGTCGCCGTGCTCCTCGCCTACGGCTCCGCCCTGCTCACCGGCGCGATCGAAGTCGACCGCTCCGTCGCGCTCGTGGTCCTGGCCGTCACGGGGCTCTTCGCCGCCCTCGGCTGGGCCGAGGACTACCGGGGCGTGTCCGTGCCGGCGCGCCTGGCTGGCCAGCTGGGAATCGGGCTGGCCGCCACGGCCGTCCTGGTCGCGGTGCTCGGCACCTCCGCGTGGTGGCTGCCCGTGGGCACCCTCGCGATCGCCGCCTACGTGAACATGGCCAACTTCATGGACGGGATCAACGGCATCTCGGGGCTGCACGGGCTCGCCGCGGGGCTGCTGTACGCCTGGGCCGGCGCGTCCAACGACCTGCCGTGGATGGTCGCCGCCGGCCTGGCCGTGGCGGGCGGCTTCGCGGGGTTCCTGCCCTGGAACCTCGGCCGCGGCACCGTGTTCCTCGGCGACGTCGGCTCCTACCTGCTGGGCGGGTCGCTGGCCGGCATCGCGGTCGCGGCCTTCCTCTCGGGCGTCTACGTCGAGTACCTCCTGCCCCCGCTCGCCGTCTACGTGGCCGACACCTCCGTGACCCTGCTCCGCCGCGTCCGTGCGGGGGAGGCCTGGTACCGGCCGCACCGCCAGCACGTCTACCAGCGGCTCACCGACGCGGGTCTGTCCCACACAGGCTCCGCGCTCGTCGTCACGACCGCGACCGTCCTGGTCAGCGTCGCCTCGGTCGTGGGTCTGCGCACCGGTCCCGCCGCCACGGCCCTGGCCGGCGCGTTCGTCCTCGCGGTGCTCGCGCTCTACCTCGTGCTGCCCGCACTGCTCGGGCGGCGGGTGGCCGCCCGCGCTCGGGCGGGGACCCGCCCGTGAGCGCGGCCGCGCTCAGCGTCCTGCTCGGCGCGGGGCTGGTCGCCGCGAGCCATCTGGTCACCGTGCTCGTGGCGCGGGCCACCGCCGGTGCGGACGGGCCGGTCGCCGCCCCGGCGCTCGCCATGACGTACGTGCTGAAGGTGCTCCTGCTCGGCTGGGTCCTGCTCACCGTGCCGGCGCCGCCCTGGCTCTCGCCGGGCTGGGTCGGGGTGGGCGTGCTGACCGTGCTCGTCGTCTCGCTGGCACTCGCGGCCCGGGCCGGCGCCCGCGGCACCCGCGCCGCCCTGGGGCCGGTGCTGGAGGCCCGGCGGGAGACGGAGGCCCGGCGCCCGGGCGGCCCCGGCGCGGCCGGCAGCACCGACGACCGGGAGCAGGACGACAGGCGACAGGACGACAGGAGACAGGACGACCATGAGCACGGATGACCGCGACGACGCGGCCCGCCCCGACGGGACGCCCCTGCCGGGCGCACCGGAGGACGGCCCCGAAGCCCGGCGGAACGGGCCCCCGGAGGCCTCCAGACTGCGCACCGCGGGGGAGCTCGTGGAGGGCGGCGGGCTCTCCGGAGGGCTGACGACACTCCTCTACGTGGTGATCGGGATGGGGTTCTGGAGTTTGGTAGGGTGGGGGGCGGATCGCGTGCTGGGAACCCGGTGGATCGTGGTCCTGGGAGCGTGCATCGGCGCCGCGTCCGGGATCTACGTCGTGTACCTCCACATGCAGGAGGGGCTCCGTCGCAACCCGTCCTCCGACGGTGCAGATCCTCACAACACGCACCAGTCCGGCCCGGACTCGGCGCCCCGACCGTGACCACCGGCCAGAGCACTGCAGAAAGGACCCGCATTGAACGCCGCCCTCATCAGGCTCCCCGCCACCGGAGGATTCACCGCCCCGACCGTCGACGAGATGCACCTGCCCTACTTCTTCGAGGTGGGCTCCTTCGGTTTCGGCAAGCAGATGGTGCTGGTCCTCCTGTCGGTCGTCCTGATCGCCGGCTTCTTCATGTGGGCCATCCGCCGCAACGCGCTCGTCCCGTCGAAGTCCCAGTACCTCGCCGAGAGCGGCTACGGGTTCGTGCGCAACCACCTCGGCCGGGACATCATCGGTGAGAAGGAGTTCCGCCCCTACGTCCCACTGCTGTTCACGTTCTTCTTCTTCATCCTGGTCAACAACCTCTTCGGCTCCATCCCGGTGCTGCAGCTGCCGACCCTCTCCCACGCCGGCTCCGCCTATGCGCTCGCCGGGATCGCCTACGTGACGTGGGTCTTCATGGGCATCAAGCGCCACGGCCTCGGCGGCTTCATGAGCAAGATGACCATGCCGCCGGACGTGCCGAAGGCCCTGTACGTCTTCCTCATCCCGATCGAGTTCCTCTCGAACCTGATCATCCGCCCGGTCACGCACGCCCTGCGTGTGTTCGCCACGATGTTCGCCGGTCACCTCGCCCTGATGGTCGCGGCCTCGATGACGGCCTACCTCATCACCAACGGCGGCCTCCTGAGCATCGTCTCCGTGGGGTCCACGGTGCTCGGCGTGTTCATCTACTTCCTGGAGATCCTGATCCAGGTCCTCCAGGCCTACATCTTCACCCTCCTCTTCGCCGTCTACGTCCAGGGTGCCCTGCAAGAGGGCCACTGACACCGGTGCAGAACCGGTCCGGCCCCGGCCGGACCCCCGCAGTCCACCCCCGAAATGTTCAGAGCCGACACGGCTACGACGCCCGGCCCCCGGGCACCTAGAAAGGAAATACTCCTCATGACTGGTTCGCTCAGCGCTATTGGTTACGGTCTGGCTGCCATCGGCGGCGGCATCGGCGTGGGTCTGATCTTCGCCGCGTACATGCAGTCCGTCGCCCGCCAGCCGGAGTCGCAGCGCGTGCTCCAGCCGATGCTGTTCTTCGGTTTCGCCGTGGTCGAGGCGCTCGCGATTCTGGGCTTCGTGCTCGCGTTCATCGCCTGAGTGGCGCATCCCGTACAAGTCCTTCCTAGAGAACAGGAATCGCGCACATGACACTCTTGCTGGCAGCCGAGGAAGGGGCGAACCCCCTCGTCCCCAACCTGTGGGAAGTGGCGATCACCCTCATCGGGTTCCTGATCCTGCTCTTCCTCGTCGTCAAGTTCGTCGTGCCGGCGTTCGAGCGGGTCTACCGCGAGCGCACCGAGGCCATCGAGGGTGGCCTGGCCAAGGCCAAGGCCGCGCAGGCCGAGGCCGCCGCCGCCCGCGACGAGTACAACCAGCAGCTCGAGAGCGCGCGCCTGGAAGCTCAGAAGATCCGCGAGGAGGCCCGGCTCGAGGGCGAGAAGATCCTTGCGGACTTCAAGGACCGGGCGAACGCCGAGTCGGCGCGGATCACCGAGAACGCCCACCGCACCATCGAGGCGGAGCGCTCGGCGGCCGTGGTCTCCCTGCGCAACGAGGTGGGCGCCCTGGCGACCACGCTCGCGGCGAAGATCGTGGGCGAGTCCCTCGACGACGATGCCCGGTCCAACCGGGTGGTCGACCGCTTCCTCGCCGACCTCGAGCAGGAGCAGGAACGGAATGCAGGTGCGGCGCGGTAATGACTGACGCAGCGAACGAATTCACTCAGCAGAACGCTCGTGAGGCCGAGCGCAGGGCCGGCTCCGCCAGCCCTGCGCTCGCCCGTGAGCTGTTCGCCGTGCTCGCCATCCTCGACGAGAACGGCGCCCTGCGCCGTGCGCTGGCCGACCCCTCCTACGAGGGGTCCCAGCGCGAGCAGGTCGTGCGCCGGATCCTCGCCGACAAGGTCTCCCCGGACGCCGTGGAGATCGTCGCGAATCTCGCAGGCCGACGCTGGAGCGACGACCGCGAGTTCACCGACGCCCTCGAGCACACCGGGGTGGCCCTCACCGCGGCGTCCGCCGAGAACCGCGGCGGACTCGGGGGCCTCGAGCAGGTTGTGGACCAGCTGATCGCGTTCAAGGGGGTGCTCGACGGCTCGCACGAGCTGCAGCGTGCCCTCAGCGACCAGCGCGCCGACGTCGATGCCAAGACGAGGCTGGCGCACCGGCTGACCCCGGGCGCCTCCGACGAGGCCCTGCTGCTCGTGGAGCAGGCCGTGCTCTCGCCGCGCGGCGCCCTGGTCGGCCGCCTCGTCGAGCGCTTCGCGGAGGAGGTGGCGGCCCGCCGCCAGCGGTGGATCGCGCACGTGACCACGTCGCGGCCGCTGACCGAGGTGCAGCGCGAGCGGCTGCAGCAGCAGCTGAACACGCTGTACGGCAAGGACCTCAAGCTCACCGTGGACGTCGAACCGGCGCTGATCGGCGGGCTCAAGGTGCAGGTCGGCGAAGAGGTCATCGACGGTTCCGTCGCGGCCCGGCTCGACGCGCTGCGCCAGCGGATCGGGGCCTGACCCCGGGGTCGGCACGAGGCCGTCGTGGGCGGGTGCCCCGCCGGCCGGACGGCAGCAGCCGGTGGACCAGCGCAGCGTTCCGCCACAGATTTGGACTCACGGTCACCGCTGACGGCAGTGATCACGAACTAGGAGAGCAGGGACAGGACATGTCCGAAGTCACCATCAATGCCGACGACGTCCGTAGCGCGCTGAGCGAATTCGCCGCGTCCTACGAGCCCGGCACCGCAGAACGGACCGAGGTCGGCCGCGTCAGCAGCGCCTCCGACGGCATCGCCCGCGTCGAGGGCCTCCCCTCGGTCATGGCCAACGAGCTGCTGCGCTTCGAGAACGGGGTCCTCGGGCTCGCGCAGAACCTCGACACCCGCGACATCGGCGTCGTGATCCTCGGCGACTTCCGCGGCATCGAGGAGGGCCAGGAGGTCCAGCGCACCGGGGAGGTCCTCTCCGTGCCGGTGGGCGACGCGTTCCTCGGCCGCGTGGTCGACCCGCTGGGCATGCCCATCGACGACCTCGGCCCCATCGAGGCCGAGGGCCGCCGCGCCCTCGAGACGCAGGCTCCCGGCGTGACCATGCGCAAGTCGGTCCACGAGCCCCTGCAGACCGGCATCAAGGCCATCGACGCCATGATCCCGATCGGGCGCGGCCAGCGCCAGCTGCTCATCGGCGACCGTCAGACCGGCAAGACCGCGATCGCCGTCGACGCCATCCTCAACCAGCGCGCGAACTGGGAGTCCGGGGACGTCGACCGGCAGGTGCGCTGCATCTACGTGGCCGTCGGGCAGAAGGCCTCGACCATCGCGGGCGTGCGCCAGACCCTCGAGGACAACGGGGCCCTGGAGTACACGACCATCGTCGCGGCTCCCGCCTCCGAGGCCGCGGGCATCAAGTACCTCGCCCCGTACGCCGGCTCGGCCATCGGCCAGCACTGGATGTACGGCGGCAAACACGTGCTGATCGTCTTCGACGACCTGTCCAAGCAGGCGGAGGCGTACCGCGCGGTCTCGTTGCTGCTGCGCCGCCCGCCGGGGCGCGAGGCCTACCCGGGCGACGTCTTCTACCTGCACTCCCGTCTCCTCGAGCGCTGCGCCAAGCTCTCGGACGAGCTGGGCGCCGGGTCGATGACCGGGCTGCCGATGATCGAGACGAAGGCCAACGACGTCTCGGCGTTCATCCCCACCAACGTCATCTCCATCACCGACGGCCAGATCTTCCTGCAGTCGGATCTGTTCAACGCGAACCAGCGCCCGGCCGTGGACGTGGGCATCTCGGTGTCCCGCGTGGGCGGCGCCGCGCAGGTCAAGGCCATGAAGAAGGTCTCCGGCACGCTGAAGCTCGAGCTGGCCTCGTACCGCTCGATGCAGGCGTTCGCGATGTTCGCCTCGGACCTCGACCCGGCCTCGCGCCAGCAGCTGACCCGTGGCGCGCGCCTGATGGAGCTGCTGAAGCAGAAGCAGTACACCCCGTACCCCGTCGAGGACCAGGTCGTCTCGATCTGGGCCGGCACCAACGGCCACCTCGACGAGGTCGAGGTCGCCGACGTGCTGGACTTCGAGCAGGCGCTGCTGGACCACGTCCGCCGGACGACCAACGTGATGGACTCCATCGTGGGGACCGGCAAGCTCGAGGACGACGCGGTCGCCGCGCTCGAGACGGCCGTGGCCGAGGTCAAGCGGGACTTCCGGGGCACCAAGCACGGCATCGAGCCGGGCCACGAGGAGCACGAGCCCCTCGACGCGTCTGCGGTCGACCAGGAACGGATCGTCAAGAAGTAGCCGGTCGGTCCGGTGTGCCGCCGCGGCGGTGCACCGGACACGGTGACGAAAGGAAGTCACATGGGAGCGCAGATTCGGGTCTACCGGAACAAGATCGCGTCGACCAAGTCCATGAAGAAGATCTTCAAGGCCATGGAGATGATCGCGACCTCGCGCATCAACAAGTCCCGACAGGGTCTGCAGGCGGCGCGTCCCTACGCGAACGCGCTGACCCGGGCGGTCTCGCAGGTCGCCACCCAGCACAACGTCTCCCATGCCCTGACCACGCGGGCCGACGAGGTGCGTCGGTCGGCCGTGGTGATCATGACCTCCGACCGCGGTCTGGCCGGGTCCTACTCGTCCAACGTGCTCAAGGAGGCCGAGGGCCTGCTCGAGCTGCTGCACGGGGAGGGCAAGGAGACGAAGGTGTACCTCATCGGCCGCAAGGGCCAGGCGTACTTCGACTTCCGCAGCCGCCCGTACGAGCGGAACTGGACCGGGGACACGGACAATGCCCGTCCGGACCGGGCGCGGGAGCTGCGCAAGGTGCTGATCGAGGACCTGGAGACCCCCTACGAGAACGGCGGCGTGGACGAGATCCACCTCGTCTACACGTCGTTCCGGTCGATGGTGGTCCAGGAGCCCCGGGTGCTGCGGCTGCTGCCGCTGGAGGTCGTGGACGCCAACGCGCTGACCGACGAGGTGGCCCGGGAGTTCGACGAACTGGAGGCGCCGGACAGCACCTTCGAGTTCGAGCCGAACCCCGAGGAGTTCCTCGACGCCGTCCTGCCGCGCTACATCGACGCCCGCCTGTTCGCGAGCCTGGCCCACGCCGCCACGAGCGAGCTCGCGGCCCGGCAGAGGGCGATGAAGGCGGCCGGTGACAACGCGGACGAGCTCATCAAGAAGTACACGCGCCTGATGAACAACGCCCGCCAGGCCGAGATCACCACTGAGCTCACCGAGATCGTGAGCGGCGCCGAGGCCCTGTGACGGGCCGTTCCGGCGATCCAGCAACTATCCACCACGAACAAGTGAAGTGAGAGATATGACTGCCACCATCAGCGAACAGGCCGGGCAGCCGGTCTCGGGCGGCGCCACGGGCCGCATCGCCCGGGTCATCGGGCCGGTCGTCGACGTCGAGTTCCCCGAGCACGCGGTGCCCGGGATCTACAACGCCCTGACCGCCCAGTACGAACTCAACGGCCAGACGCGGACGATCACGTTCGAGACGGCCCAGCACCTGGGCGACAACATGGTCCGCGCCATCGCCCTCCAGCAGACCGACGGCCTGGTGCGCGGCACCGAGGTCAAGGACTCCGGCGGGCCGATCTCCGTGCCCGTGGGCGACGTGGTCAAGGGCCACATCTTCAACGTGCTCGGTGACGCCCTCGACGTCGAGACCTCCTCCCTGGAGATCACCGAGCGCTGGCCGATCCACCGCAAGGCGCCGTCCTTCGCGGAGCTCGAGGGCTCCACGGAGATGATGGAGACCGGCATCAAGTCGATCGACCTGCTGACCCCCTACATCAAGGGCGGCAAGATCGGCCTGTTCGGCGGCGCCGGCGTGGGGAAGACCGTGCTCATCCAGGAGATGATCACGCGTGTGGCCCGCAACTTCGGCGGCACCTCGGTGTTCGCCGGTGTGGGCGAGCGCACCCGTGAGGGCAACGACCTCTGGGTCGAGATGGAGGAGGCGGGCGTCCTCAAGGACACCGCCCTCGTGTTCGGCCAGATGGACGAGCCGCCGGGAACGCGTCTGCGCGTGGCCCTGACCGGGCTCACGATGGCGGAGTACTTCCGCGACGTGCAGAACCAGGACGTCCTGCTCTTCGTCGACAACATCTTCCGCTTCACCCAGGCGGGCTCCGAGGTGTCGACCCTGCTGGGCCGCATCCCCTCCGCCGTGGGCTACCAGCCGACGCTGGCCGACGAGATGGGCGTGCTCCAGGAGCGCATCACCTCGACCCGCGGACACTCGATCACCTCGATGCAGGCGATCTACGTGCCCGCCGACGACTACACCGACCCGGCCCCGGCCACGACGTTCGCCCACCTGGACGCGACCACGGAGCTCTCCCGTGACATCGCGTCCCGCGGTCTGTACCCGGCGATCGACCCGCTGACCTCGACCTCGCGCATCCTCGACCCGCAGATCGTGGGCCAGGAGCACTACGACGTCGCCATCCGCGTCCGGTCGATCCTGCAGGAGAACAAGGAGCTGCAGGACATCATCGCGATCCTCGGCGTCGAAGAGCTCTCCGAGGAGCAGAAGGTCGTCGTCTCGCGCGCCCGTCGCATCGAGCAGTTCCTCTCCCAGAACACCTACACCGCCAAGCAGTTCACGGGAGTCGAGGGCTCCACGGTCCCGCTGGCGGAGACCATCGAGGCGTTCGGGAAGATCACCGAGGGCGAGTTCGACCACGTCCCGGAGCAGGCGTTCTACAACGTCGGCGGTCTGGACGACGTCATGCAGAAGTGGGACGAGATCAAGTCCCGGACCGGCGGCAAGTAGTCATGGCAGAGATGATCGTCGAAATCGTCTCCCTCGAGAGCGCGGTGTGGACCGGCACGGCCCGGATGGTGCGGGTCCGCACGTCCGAGGGCGACATCGGTATCCTGCCCGGCCACGAGGCCGTGGCCGGCATCCTCAAGCCGGGCGACTTCGCGGTGGACCCCGTGGACGGCTCCCGGGTCGAGGGCACCATCGACTCCGGCTTCGTGTTCGTCGACAACGACCGGGTGACGATCGTGGCGGACACCGTCCAGCTGCCCGGCGCAGCCGCCGCCTGACCCCGTCCGTCCGCGCGGGACCCGTCCCGCGCGCCCAGCACGGCCGCGGCCTCCGCACCACCGGTGCGGAGGCCGCGGCCGTACCCGCTGGCCTCAGAAGCCCCGGTGAGACCGCCCAGGAGAGTGGATGGAAGAGAAGATCGTCGTGCACGGACCCACCGCGGTCAACGGCACCCTGCGGGTCTCCGGCGCGAAGAACAGCGTGCTGAAGCTGATGGCGGCGGCCCTGCTGGCCGAGGGCGAGTCCACCATCATGAACGTCCCCGAGATCCACGACGTCACGATCATGGCGGAGCTGCTGCGCCGTCTCGGCTGCGCCGTGACCTACGAGCGCGCGGAGAAGACCGTCCGGATCGACGTCCCGGCGGTGCTGCACCACCAGGCGGACTACGACCTGGTGCGGGCGATGCGCGCGTCGATCTCCGTGCTCGGTCCGCTGGTCGCCCGGTGCCACGTGGCCGAGGTCGCCCTGCCTGGCGGGGACGCCATCGGCTCCCGCGGCCTGGACATGCACCGCGCGGGTCTCGAGGCCATGGGCGCGGTGCTGCAGATCGAGCGCGGCTACCTCGTGGCGTCCGTGCCCCGGAGCCTGCGCGGGACGCACTTCCGGCTGGACTACCCCTCGGTGGGCGCCACCGAGAACCTCATGATGGCGGGCACGCTGGCCGAGGGCACGACCGTCATCGACAACGCGGCCCGCGAGCCGGAGATCGTGGACATCGGGCGGATGCTGCAGGCGATGGGCGCCCGGATCGAGGGACTCGGCACGAGCACCGTCACGGTCGTCGGGGTGACGTCCCTGCGCCCGGTCGAGCACCGGACGGTCCCCGACCGGATCGTGGCCGGCACCTGGGCGTTCGCCGCGGCCATCACCGGGGGGACGGTGGAGATCGAGGGCGCGGAGCCGGGCCACCTGACCGTGGTGCTGGACAAGCTGCGCTCCGCGGGCTGCCGCGTGGACACGGACGGGGGCCGCCTCGTGGTCGCCGGGCCGCGGCGTCCGCGCGCGATCAACGTGTCCACGCTGCCGTACCCGGGGTTCCCCACCGACCTGCAGCCGTTCGTGGTGGCCCTCAACGCGGTGGCCGAGGGCTCGGGCATGGTCACCGAGAACGTCTTCGAGGCCCGATGGGGGTTCACGGCCGAGCTCGAGCGGCTGGGTGCGAGCGTGCGCCTCGACGGCCACCACGCCCTGGTGGCGGGGATGCCCGTGCTCTCCGGGGCACCGGTGGAGGCCATGGACATCCGGGCGGGCGCGGCGCTCGTGATCGCGGGCATGGCCGCCGTCGGCACCACCGACGTCAGCGGTGTCCAGCACGTGGACCGCGGCTACGAGCATTTCGCGGAGCAGCTCGGGGCGGCCGGGGCCGCGGTCGAACGGCACGTGGTGGGCACGGCGTACTGAGGTCGCCGGCACGACGGAGCCCCGCACCCGGGACGGGTGCGGGGCTCCGTGCTCAGCCGGTGCGCGGGAAGCGGATCAGATGAGCGTGACGCCGGTGGCCTGCGGGCCCTTCTGGCCCTGGCCGATCTCGAACTCGACGCGCTGGTTCTCCTCGAGGGTGCGGAAGCCGCCCGACTGGATCTCCGAGTAGTGGACGAACACGTCCGAGTCGGAGTCGTCGGGGGTGATGAAGCCGAAGCCCTTTTCGGCGTTGAACCACTTGACGGTGCCCTGGGCCATGAAGATCTCTCCTTGCGAGATGGTGCGAAATGTGTGCACAGGTCGTGCACGGAAGGGCGGTACCACGAGATGAGCCGAAGGCCGAGGTCTCCGTTCCCGAGGGAGGGAGACAAGGGCCAGGGTCGAACGTCACGCTCGCTTACCCGTTCTGCGAGCATGCAAAACATGGAACGAAGAACAAGTTCAGCTTCACACACTCCCCGGGGGCGGTCAACGTTGTTCGCCTGCTGATCATCGCGTGTTGCGGGCCGCCCGCCGACCGCGTGACCGCGCCCGGCCGGGAACGCGGAAGCCCGGCGGCGGTCTCAGAAGAGGCGCGAGTCGCTGTCGTCGAGCCCGCGCATCTCGTCGTAGTCGAGGGTGAGGCACGCGATGCCCCGGTCCTCGGCGAGCACCCGGGCCTGGGGCCTGATGAGCTGGGCGGCGTACACCCCGCGCACGGGGGCCAGGAGAGGGTCACGGTTGAGCAGCTCGAGGTACCGGGTGAGCTGCTCGACGCCGTCGATGTCGCCGCGGCGCTTCAGCTCGACCGCCACGGTGGCGCCGGCGGCGTCGCGGGCCAGGATGTCGACGGGCCCGATCGCTGTGGGGTACTCGCGCCGGACGAGGGTGTGCCCCGAACCCAGGCGGTGGATCTGCTCGGCGAGCAGGCGCTGGAGGTCCGACTCGACGCCGTCCTTCACCAGCCCGGGGTCGGTGCCGAGCTCGTGGGAGACGTCCTCGTGAATCTCGAACACCTGGATGACCAGGCGGTCGTCGCTCTTGGCGGCCTGGACGGTCCAGGTCTGCAGGACGCCCTCGGCCGCGAGCTCCGCCTCGGGCTCCCCGACGTGCAGGCGGGCGGGCGGGCTCATCCAGTTCAGGGGCTTGTAGCTGCCGCCGTCCGAGTGGACGAGCACGGACCCGTCCGCCTTCACGAGCAGAAGACGCCGGGCGGCGGGCAGGTGGGCGCGCAGACGCCCTTCGTAGTCGACGGAGCAATCGGCAATGACGAGACGCACGCGGCCCAGCCTAACGCTCCGCGGGAGCCGGCCCGGCCCGGTGGGCGGTGGCGCCTGTGTGAGACGATGGCGCCGTGCCCCGCTCCAACCACTCCTCGCGACGCCGCCACGGCGGCCCCGGCAGCGGCCCGCGCGCGAGCAAGTGGCAGCGCGGCGCGGCGCAGGAGCCGTGGTCAGTCGAGCGGGTCCTGGAACCGGCGCCCACGGTGGAGCGCTCGGCGGACGGGGACTGGCTGGTCCGCCACGTCCGGCCGGCCAACGCGGTCAAGACCTACACCTGCCCGGGATGCGGCCGGTCGATCCCGCCGGGGATCGCGCACCTCGTCGTCTGGCAGCAGGACTCCCTGCTGGGCGCGCGCAGCGCATTCGAGGACCGCCGCCACTGGCACGAGCGCTGCTGGCGCACGCGCCGCTGAACCGGGCCGGGGGCGCCGGCGCCCTCGAGGCGCTGGGGCACGAGCTTCGGCCCCCGCTCTCCTTGACACGGCACCGCACTGCGTCCGCCGTCACGCCGGGAGCGGACACGGGGACGCGCCGGTGGCCGAGCCGCTCCCGGCGGTCGATAATCGTGGAAGACCCGCGGCGCCGTCCTGCTGTCCAGGCAACCCGGCGCCCCGGACCGCCGATCCGCACCGGTGACGCCGACCACCGAACCAGCCCCGACGCCGGCGGCCGAGCGGACGGCCGAGCCTGTCGTCGAGCCCTGAGGAGACGCCCCGTGAACGAGTTCCAGCACCAGCAGCCCCGCCGCCCCGCCGAGACCGCCCCACCGCCGGAGGCCGCGCTCCCATCGTCGGTGCGAGGAGCGGTCGACCTGGGCGCCGCGGCCGCCGCCGGGGCCGGCGCTCCGCCCACCGGGGAGTACCGGCCGGGCGGGTACCGCCGGGAGGTGACGGGGGCGGACTTCCAGGAGGTCGCCCAGCTCTCCACCCAAGTCCCCGTGGTCTTCGCCCTGTGGGCCGGCTTCAGCCAGCAGTCCGTGGCGTTCACCGACACCCTGGAGCAGGTCGTCGACGGCTACGGGGGACGGCTCCTGCTGGCCTCCGTGGACGCCGAGGCGGCCCCCGAGATCGCCCAGATGTTCCAGGCGCAGTCCGTGCCCACTGTGGTCGCGCTGCTCGGCGGGCGGCCCGTCCCGCTGTTCAACTCCACGGTCCCTCCCGAGCAGGTGACCCAGCTCCTCGACGAGCTGCTGGCGCTCGCCGAGCAGAACGGGATCGCGGGGACCGTGGAGCCCGCGCGCGCCGACGACGAGCCGGAGCCGCTGCCCCCGCTGCACCAGGAGGCCGTGGACGCCCTCGAGGTCGGGGACGTCGACGCCGCCGAGGCCGCGTACCGGAAGGCGATCGCCGAGAACCCCGGGGACCGGGAGGCGAAGCTCGCCCTCACCCAGGTGCACCTGCTCCAGCGCGTGCTGCCGCTGGACGCCGGGACGGTCCGTGCCGAGGCCGCCGCCGCTCCGGACGACGTGGCGGCCCAGCTGGCCGTCGCCGATCTCGACGTCTCGGGCGGCCACGTGGAGGACGCCTTCCGGCGGCTGCTGGACCTGGTGCGGCGCACCGCCGGGGAGGACCGGGACGCCGTCCGGCTGCGCCTGCTCGAGCTCTTCGACGTGGTGGGCGCCGAGGACCCGCGCGTGGTCACGGCCCGGGGCGCCCTGATGCGCGCCCTGTTCTGAGCCCTCACCCCTGACGGGACCGCCGCCCGCCGGGACCGGCCGGCGCGCGGCCCCGTCCGCGCGCCCCGAACGGGCCCTCCACCGCACGGCGGAGCGCGCGCCCGGGGGCCGGGTGGCCGTGCTCCGCCGCGCGCCGGAGGCGTGCCGGGTCCCCGCCTGCCTACGCTGGTGGCATGAGCCACCAGCACGTCCCGCAGTCCGCCCCGGAGCGGTCCGGCGCGCCCGCGCCGGACACGTTCGCGGTGCCCCCGCCCGGCGGGTCGCCGGCGCTGAGCGTGCGCCGGCTCGTCCGGGTCTTCGGCCGCCCGGGCACCCCCGAGGCCAAGGTCGCCGTGGATCGCGTCGACCTGGACGTCCCCCGCGGCTCCTTCTTCGGACTCGTGGGGCGCAACGGTGCCGGCAAGACGACGATGCTGTCCATGGCGACCGGCCTCCTCCGCCCGACGGCGGGCAGCGTCCGCGTGGCCGGGGTCGACGTCTGGGCCGAGCCCCGGCGGGCCAAGCAGCTCATGGGCGTGCTGCCGGACGGGCTGCACCTGTTCGACCGGCTCACCGGACGTCAGCTCGTCACCTACTCCGGCCTGCTGCGCGGCATGGACCGCGAGGTCGTGGCCGAGCGCACCGAGGACCTGCTCCGGGCCATGGACCTGGTGGCCGACGCCGGGACGCAGGTCCAGGACTACTCCGCCGGCATGACCAAGAAGATCGCGCTGGCCGGCGCCCTCATCCACGCCCCGAGCCTGCTGGTCCTCGACGAGCCGTTCGAGTCGGTCGATCCGGTCTCGGCCGCGAACATCCGCGAGATCCTGCACGGGTTCGTGGCCGCCGGCGGCACCGTGGTCGTCTCCAGCCACGTCATGGACCTCGTGCAGCGGATGTGCGACCACGTCGCCGTCATGGACCGTGGCCGGGTGCTGGCCGCCGGGACGGTCGACGACGTCCGGGCCGGGGCCACGCTGGAGGACCGGTTCGTCGAGCTGGTCGGCGGCCGCCGGGAGACGGGGGAGGGGCTGCCGTGGTTGCGCCCGGAGTGAGCCCGGAGCTCGCGCCGGCCCCGGAGGGCCTCGCCCCCGCACGGGCGGGCACCGCCGCCCTGGCCGGTCGCCTCGTGGGTCTGAAGGCCAGGATCCTGGTCAACACCCTCACCCGCAGCACCTGGGTGCTCGTGGGCACCGTGCTCGGCGCCGCCTACTTCGTGTTCCTGCTCGGCCTGGCCGTGGTCGCGCTGTTCCTGCTCGGCCGCCAGGACCTGTCCCTGGTGGGCACCGTGCTCGTGCTGGCCGGAACGGCGGCCACGCTGGCCTGGTGGCTGCTTCCTGTCCTCGCGGCGCGTGCCGACGCCACCCTGGACCCGGCCCGCCTCGCCCTCCTGCCCCTCTCCGTGGGCCAGGTCCAGTGGGGCCAGGCCCTCGGCGCGCTCGTCGGCGCGCCGGGTGCGCTGACCGCCGTCGCGCTCCTCGCCACGGTGAGCTCCTGGCGCTCGTCCGCGGCCGCGCTGGTCGCGGCCCTCCTGTGCGTGCCGCTCGCGCTGGCCCTCGTGATCACCGGATCCCGCTGCGTGACGGCCCTCGCCGTCGGTCTCGGCCGCCGCCGACGGCTCACGGAGCTGGTCTCGCTGGCCGCGCTCGTGGTCCTGGTGCTGCTGGGCCCCATCGTCACCGGTCTGCTCAGCGGGCTGGAGCGGCTGTGGGACCGGCTGCCGCAGTACGCCGGCGTGCTGGCGTGGACGCCGGTCGGGGCGGTGTGGGCCGTCCCGGCGGACGTGGCCGCGGGTCGGTGGGGTGCCGCCGCCGCCCGGCTGGCCGTCACGGTCCTGACGGTCCTCGTCCTCGTCCTCGTCTGGCGCGTCGCGCAGGAGCGGGCCCTGACCACCACCGCCGGCGGGAGGACCGCGGCCCCGCGCGAGGGGGCCGCCGGCGCAGGGCTGTTCGACCGCGCGCCCCGGCGTCCGTGGGCGGCCGTCGCGGCCCGGTGCCTGGTCTACTGGGTCAGGGACCCCCGGTACGCGGCCGGCCTGCTCGTCATCCCCGCCCTCGCGGTGCTCATCTGGTTCACCCGGGACCCGGGGGGAGGCAGCGTCTTCCTCTACGGCCTGGGCCCGATGATCGCGGCGCTGCTCGCGTACCAGATCTCGGGCGACGTGTCCTACGACAACACCGCCCTGCACCTGCACGTCCTGTCCGGCGTGCGGGGCGTCCACGACCGCGCGGGCCGGGTGCTCGCGCTGCTCGTGATCGCCGTGCCGCTCACGGCGCTCGGACTGCTGCTGCCGTTCGCGGTCGAGGGCCGGTGGCACCTGCTGCCCGGGCTCGCGGGGACCGCGCTGCTGGCACTGCTGGGCGGGGCGGGCCTGTCCTCGGTGATGTCCGCCCGGTACACCTATCCGGTGGCTCCGCCGGGAGCGTCGCCGCTGAAGACGCCGCAGGGCTTCACCGTGCTCAACGTCCTGGTGCAGTTCGTGGCGCTGGGGCTGATCGTCGTCCTCGTGCTGCCGGCCGCGGCGCTTCTCCTCGTGCAGCTCTTCACCGGTGACCCCGTGTGGGGCTGGTCGGCGCTGGCCGTGGGGGCAGTGCTCGGCCCGCTGCTGTGCTGGGGCGGGATCGTCCTCGGCGGGCGCTGGTACGACCGGCGGTCCCCCGAGCTGCTCCAGGAGGTCGCCCAGTTCCGCTGAGCCGGGCCGGCCGGGCGGTGCCCGGCGCACGCGGACTCGGCGGGGACGGGGTAAAGTGGCGGCCATGCATGTCTCAGCGGCGACCACCGGCACCCCGACGAACGGCCTGGACGACAGCCCCTACGGCACCGATCCGGCGCAGCCGGCCGGGGGCACGTCCACGATCGAGCGCGAGGAGACCAGGGAGCTCCAGGAGCCGGGCGACCACGAGCGCTTCGCGCACTACGTGCGCAAGGAGAAGATCATGGAGTCCGCCCTCTCCGGCGAGCCCGTGATCGCCCTGTGCGGCAAGGTCTGGGTCCCCGGCCGCGACCCGCAGCGGTTCCCGGTGTGCCCCACCTGCAAGGAGATCTACGACGGCCTGCGCCCGCCGAACGACCAGGGCGGCGACCAGGGCTGAGCACCGCCCCCCGAGCAAGCGCCCGCCGCCGGCGGGCGCTTTTGCGTGGCCCGCCGCCCCGCCCCCGCCATCCGCCGCGACCACGAGGCCGCGGGACCACGAGCGAAAGGACGTCGCCAGAGTGTCCCAGGACGACCAGCTCTCCTTGTTCGGCGCCGCCGCCGCCGACCTCCCCCCGGCCTATCCCGACCGCGCCGCGTGGGGCACCGCCCCGAAGCTGCGCGCCTGGCAGGCGGAGGCGCTGCAGCGCTACTTCGAGACCCAGCCCCGGGACTACATGGCCGTCGCGACCCCCGGTGCCGGCAAGACGACCTTCGCGCTGCGGGTGGCCAAGGAGCTCTTCGACCGCGGGACCGTCAACCGGATCACGGTGGTGACGCCGACGGACCACCTCAAGCGGCAGTGGGCGGACGCCGCGGCCCGCGTGGGGCTGGCGATCGACCCGAACTTCAAGAACGCGGACGGCTCCCACGGCTGGGACTACCTGGGTGCGGCGGTGACCTACTCCCAGGTGGCGATGAAGCCGCTCCTGCACCGGGCCCGCACCGAGGCGGGACGGACCCTGGTGATCATGGACGAGATCCACCACGCCGGGGACTCCCTGACGTGGGGCGACGGGTTGCAGGAGGCCTTCGACCCCGCCGCCCGCCGGCTCGCGCTGACCGGCACCCCCTTCCGCTCGGACACCGCGCCGATCCCGTTCGTGCGCTACCTGGAGGACGGGGACGGCATCCGCCGTTCGAGCGCCGACTACACCTACGGCTACGGCGACGCGCTCAAGGACCACGTGGTCCGGCCGGTGATCTTCCTCGCCTACTCCGGGCAGATGCGCTGGCGGACCAGCGCGGGGGAGGAGATGGCCGCCGAGCTCGGCGAGGGCTTCACGAAGGACATCACCGCCCACGCCTGGCGCACGGCGCTCGACCCGAACGGCCAGTGGATCCCGTCGGTGCTCCAGGCGGCGGACCAGCGTCTCACCGAGGTGCGGCGCACGGTGCCGGACGCCGGGGCGATGGTCATCGCGACCGACCACCAGGATGCCAAGGCCTACGCCGCACAGCTGCGCCGGATCACCGGGGAGAGCCCCACCGTGGTCCTCTCCGACGACAAGGGCGCCTCGGACCGGATCGACGAGTTCTCCGCGGGGGACAGCCGGTGGCTCGTGGCCGTGCGCATGGTCTCGGAGGGGGTCGACGTGCCCCGGCTCGCCGTGGGCGTCTACGCGACGTCCACGTCCACGCCGCTGTTCTTCGCCCAGGCGGTCGGCCGCTTCGTGCGCGCCCGCAGGCGCGGGGAGACGGCCTCCGTCTTCCTGCCGTCCGTGCCCGCGCTGATGCAGCTCGCCAACGAGATGGAGGCCGAGCGGGACCACGCCCTCGACAGGCCCGCCACGGAGGAGACCGGCCTGCCCGCGGACCCCCTCGAGGAGGGCTGGGACGACGACCTGCTCGAGGAGGCCAACCGTGAGGAGAAGGCGTCCGCGGCCCTGGCCCAGGGCCGGTTCGAGGCGATCGGCTCGGACGCGTCCTTCCACGGGGTCCTCTTCGACGGCGGGGCCTTCGGCGGCGGCGTGGCGGTCGGCTCGGAGGAGGAGGCGGACTTCCTCGGCATCCCGGGCCTGCTCGAGGCCGACCAGGTCTCGGCGCTGCTGCGGGAGCGGCAGTCCCAGCACGCCCGCCGGCGCCCGGGCTCGGCCCGGACCGCCGAGCAGCCGGCGGTGCCCGACCACCGGCGGCTGAAGGAGCTGCGCGCCACCCTGTCCAAGAACGTCTCGGCCTGGGCGTCCCGCACCGGCACCCCGCACGGCGTGGTCCACAACGAGCTGCGCCGCGTGTGCGGGGGACCCGCGGTGGCGCAGGCCAACGAGGCCCAGCTGCAGGCCCGCGTGACGAAGCTCCAGGACTGGTTCGTCGGGCGCAAGTGAGCCGCGCCCGGCCACGGCCCGCCCGGCACCGGGCGGTTCGACGCCGGGCGCGACGGCGGGCGCCGGTCAGGACCGGACGACCTCGACCCCCGCCTCGGCCATCTCCTGCAGGGCGCGCTCCGTGCTCTCCTCGGCGACGCCCGCGGTGAGGTCCACCAGCACCCGGGTGTCGTAGCCGGCCTCGACCGCGTCCAGGGCGGTCGCCCGCACGCAGTGGTCGGTCGCGAGGCCCACGATGTCCACGGCTTCGATCTCGTGCTCCCGCAGCCAGTCGTCGAGGCTCACGTCCGGCTCGTCGTCGACGTCCTCGTCGTCGCCCATCGGCACGTCCGCGTCCGGGGCCAGCAGCCCCTCGAACCCGGAGTAGGCGGCGTCGTGCTCGCCCTTGCGGAACCACGCCTGGATCCAGTCCGTGTCCAGATCCGGGTGGACGTGGGCCCCGCGGGACTCGGCGACGCAGTGCACGGGCCAGGACGCCACGTAGTCCGGCTCATCGGAGAAGTGCGCCCCGGGGTCGATGTGCCAGTCCTGGGTGGCCGCGACGGCCGCGTACTCCCCGTGGTGGTCCTCGAGGTGCTCCGACACGGCGGCGGCCACCGCCGCGCCTCCGGCGACGGCCAGCGAGCCCCCCTCGCAGAAGTCGTTCTGCACGTCGACGACGATCAGTGCGGTCCTCATGGTGTTCCTCCCTCTGTTCGGTGGGTCTCGCTCGGTGGGTCTCGTCCGGCGCCGTCCGCCCGGAAGCTGCTCAGGCCGGGGCCTCGGGCCCCAGCACGGTCGGGATGACGGGGTCGCCCTCGCTGAGCCGCCGGGCCGAGCGGGGCAGCTCCGCCACGGACGCCGCGTGCCGCTCCCGGGCCCGCCGGACCCCGGCGGAGCCGGTCCAGCCGTCCAGCAGCTCGCCGTCGCTGACGAAGTCCTCCAGCAGCGGCCGGTCGTCGCCGTCGTCGTCGGGCAGCTCGCCGATCCCGACCATCTCGTGGGTCGCGGTGCCCGTCTCGTCCCGGCGCCGCAGGGCGTGCTTGCGCCCGCCCACGGACACCTTGCCCTTGGCGGCCTTCGCCACGGGCCGCAGCTCGCCGGAGGAGTCCTCGCGGGCCACCAGCTTGTAGACCATCGACGACGTCGGCGCGCCGGAGCCGGTGACCACGCGGGTGCCGACGCCGAACGCGTCGACGGGCGCGGCGTTGAGGGCCGCGATCGCGTACTCGTCCAGGTCCGAGGTGACGGTGATGCGGGTGCCGGGGTTGCCGAGCTCGTCGAGGAGCTCACGGACCCAGGCGGCCTGGGTCACGAGGTCGCCCGAGTCCAGGCGCACGCCGCCCAGCTCGGGACCGGCGAGCTCCACGGCCTTGCGGACCGCGGTCTCGACGTCGTAGGTGTCGACGAGCAGGGTGGTGTCCCGGCCCATGGACTGGAGCTGGGCGCGGAAGGCGTCCTCCTCCGAGTCGTGCAGGAGCGTGAAGGAGTGGGCCGCCGTCCCGACCGTCCGGATCCCGTAGCGGTGCCCGGCCTCCAGGTTCGACGTCGAGTCGAAGCCGCCGATGACCGCCGCCCGCGCGGCTGCCACGGCGGCCTCCTCGTGGGCGCGCCGGGAGCCCATCTCGATGCACGGGCGCCCCGCCGCGGCGCCCACCATGCGCGAGGCGGCCGAGGCCACGGCGCTGTCGTAGTTGAGCACCGACAGGAAGTACGTCTCGAGCACGCACGCCTCCGCGAAGGTGGCCTCCACCACGAGCAGCGGCGAGGAGGGGAAGTAGGCCTCGCCCTCGGCGTAGCCGGAGATCGACCCGGTGAACCGGAAGCCGGCCAGGTAGTCCAGGGTGTACCGGTTCACCACGCCGGTGTCGGCGAGGAAGCGCAGCTGCTCGTCACCGAAGCAGAAGCTCCCCAGTCCCTCGAGGAGGCGCCCGGTGCCCGCAACCACGCCGTAGCGCCGCCCGGCCGGCAGCCGCCGGGCGAAGACCTCGAACACGCTGCGCCGGTGCGCGGTGCCCGCGTGCAGGGCCGCCTGCAGCATGGTCAGCTCGTAGTGGTCGGTCATCAGGGACGTGGGCGCCGGGGCCCACCGGTGGCTGCGCTGGTTCACGGGCACCACTCTAGCGACGCCGCCGGTGCGCCCGGCGTCCGGCACTCGCTACGATGGACGGACCATGCACTGCACCGTTCCCGCCGCCCGCCCCGCGGCCACCGCCACTCCGGAGACCGGCACCCGGCCCACCGGCGCGCCGTCCGTGACTGCGGAGACCGAGACCCCGTGGAACGTGGTCGTGTGGGACGACCCCGTCAATCTGATGAGCTACGTCACGTACGTGTTCCGGTCCTACTTCGGCTATCCGGAGGAGAAGGCCCGCTCGCTGATGCTGGAGGTCCACCACCACGGGCGCACCGTGGTGGCCAGCGGGTCCCTGGAGGAGGCCGAGACCCACACCGTGGCGATGCACGGCTTCGGGCTGTGGGCCACCTTCGAGCAGGCGGGGGGTCGCTGATGGCCCAGGGCTTCCGGTCCACCCGCCGAGGCATCACGGCCCGCTTCGAGGAGCCCGAGAAGGAGCTCCTGCAGAAGCTGTTCGCGGACGTGGCCCAGGCGCTCGCCCCGGAGCAGCCCGCCTCGGAGGACGCGTTCGAGCGGATGCTGGGCGTGTCCGGGGACGCCACCGTCCCGGACGACTCCGCGCTGCGGCGCCTGCTGCCCGACGGCAGCCGGGACCCCGAGCGCGCCGCCGAGTTCCGCCGGTACACGGAGCGGGGGCTGCGGGAGACCAAGCGGGGCGTGCTGCAGCAGGCGGCCCTGGCGCTGGAGGCCCAGCCCGTGCGGCTGGACCCCGAGCAGGCACAGGCCTTCGGCCAGGCCCTCAACGACGTCCGGCTGGTGCTGGCGGACCGCCTGGGGATCCGGAGCGAGGCCGACGCCGAGCGCGTGGGACGCTACGACGACTGGTCCGCGATCGAGGACGTCGAGACGTACATGTCGCTGCTGTACAACTTCGTCTCGTGGCTGCAGGAGACCCTCATGGAGGCCCTCCTGCACGACCTGCCCCGGGACTGACCGGCCACGACACGCCGGACGGCTCCTGCACCGGCGAGGAGTGACGGGCATCACAGCGGAACGGCCGTGGCGCGGTTTGGGGCGGCGGCACGCCCGGGACTACGCTCTTGACGATATGCAGGATGACGATGCCTTCGAGGCCGGCGGCCGGACCGCACGGCGCCCCAACCCCGGATCACCCATCGGCGTGTTCGACTCGGGGGTGGGCGGGCTCACCGTGGCCCGCGCCATCATCGACCAGCTGCCCCACGAGGAGATCGTCTACGTCGGCGACACCGCGCACGGGCCCTACGGGCCGCTGCCGATCGCCGAGGTCCGGTCGCACGCCCTGCGCATCATGGACGAGCTCGTGGACTCGGGCGTCAAGCTGCTGGTGATCGCCTGCAACACGGCGTCCGCCGCGGTGCTGCGCGACGCCAGGGAGCGCTACACGCGGGTCTACGGGATCCCCGTGGTGGAGGTCATCCAGCCGGCGGTGCGCCGAGCGGTGGCCTCGACCCGCAACGGCCGGATCGGAGTCATCGGCACGGAGGCGACGGTCGGCTCCCGCGCCTACGACGACACGTTCGCCGCCGCCCCCCACCTGCGGATCGACTCGGTGGCCTGCCCCGCGTTCGTCGACTACGTGGAGGCGGGCGTCACCACGGGACCCGGTCTGCTGGCCACGGCCCAGGCCTACCTCGACCCGCTGCGCGAGGCCGACGTGGACACCCTCGTGCTGGGCTGCACCCACTACCCGCTGCTCACCGGCGTGATCTCCTACGTCATGGGCGACACCGTCACGCTGGTGTCCAGCGCGGAGGAGACCGCCAAGGACGTCTACCGTGCACTGGTCGGGCACGGGCTCGAGCGGGACCCGAGCCTGCCCGCCCGCCACGAGTTCCTCGCCACCGGGGACGCCGCGTCCTTCGAGGTCCTCGCCCGGCGGTTCCTGGGGCCGGAGGTCGCCCGCGTCCGGCACACCAGCTCCGTGGCCGAGCAGTTCCCCACGGGATCGCTCGCACGGATCACCCCGGAGATGATCGGGGGAGCCGGACCCTCCGCGCCCTGAGCAGCACCGCGGCCGGTGCGGCCGCCGTCCCACCGGTTCTCCCTGGAAGGCACACGCTCCATGAAACTCACCATCGTCGGATGCACCGGCTCCTTCGCGGGGCCGGACAGCCCTGCCTCCTGCTACCTCCTCAGCGGCGAGGACGCCGAGGGGCGGACCTGGCGCATCCTGCTGGACATGGGCAACGGCGCCCTCGGCGTGCTGCAGCGCCACATGGACCTGCACGACATCGACGCCGTGCTCGTCAGCCACCTGCACCCCGACCACTGCATCGACCTGGCCGGGCTGCACGTGGCGATCAAGTGGGACCCGCGGGGCTGGGGGCGCGCCCCGATCCCGCTGTGGGCGCCCACCGGTCTCCACGAGTACCTCAGCAGCACCCACGGACTCCCTCCGGAGCCCGGCATGCACGGGGAGTTCGACTTCCACACCTGGGCCGCCGAGGTGACCGTGCGGGTGGGGCCCTTCGCGATCACGCCCTTCTGCGTGGAGCACCCCACCCCCGAGCCGTACGCCCTGCGGATCGACTACGACGGGGTCCTGGGCCCCAGCACCCTGGCCTACTCCGGGGACACCGACGCGTGCGAGGGCCTCGTGCGCGCCGCCCGGGACGCCGACGTCTTCCTGTGCGAGGCCGCCTACCACGAGGGCCGGGACGACGCGCTGCGCGGCATCCACCTCACCGGCCGGCGCGCCGCGGAGGCCGCCCGGGACGCCGGGGCGCGCAAGCTGCTGCTGACGCACCTGCCGGTGAGGAACTCCCCGACGCGGGCCGTCGAGGAGGCGCAGGAGGTCTTCGACGGGCCCATCGGGGTCGCCCAGCCCGCCCACACCTACCCGATCCTCCGCCGGGGCAGCGGCCGTCCCGCGGCCGCCGTCGGACCGTGAACCCCGCCGCCGGGCCCGCGGCGCCGCGGGGTAAGGTGGAGCACATGGATTTCCCCGTCGACCAGACCGCACCAGCGCCCTCGACCCCGGGGGTGACCCGGTCCGACGGTCGTTCGCCCGGCGAGCTGCGGCCCATCACGATCACCCGCGGCTGGTCCCAGCAGGCGGAGGGCTCCGCCCTCATCGAGTTCGGGAGCACCCGGGTGCTGTGCACCGCGTCCGTGACGGAGGGCGTCCCGCGCTGGCTCAAGGGGGAGGGCCGCGGCTGGGTGACCGCCGAGTACGCGATGCTCCCGCGCGCCACGTCCACCCGGTCCGCGCGCGAGTCCGTGAAGGGCAAGATCGGCGGGCGCACCCACGAGATCTCCCGCCTCATCGGCCGCTCCCTGCGCTCGGTCATCGACCTGGCCGCCTTGGGCGAGAACACCGTGGTCCTCGACTGTGACGTCCTCCAGGCCGACGGCGGCACCCGCACCGCGGCCATCACCGGCGCCTACGTGGCCCTCGCCGAGGCCATCGGCTGGGCCCGGGCGGAGGGGTTCATCGCCCGCCGCGCCCAGCCGCTCACCGACACGGTGGCCGCCGTGTCCGTGGGCATCATCGACGGCGTGCCGATGCTCGACCTCCCGTACGTCGAGGACGTCCGGGCCGAGACCGACATGAACGTGGTGGTCACTGGGTCCGGCGACTTCGTAGAGGTGCAGGGCACCGCCGAGGGCGCCCCCTTCGACCGCGCTGAGCTCGACGCCCTGCTCGACCTGGCCCTGGCCGGCTGCGCCCAGCTCACCCAGGTCCAGGTCGAGACCCTGCGCGAGGCCGACGATGGGTGAGCTCGACGGCCCACGGGTGGTGCTCGCCACGCACAACCGGGGCAAGCTCGCCGAGCTGCGGGACCTGCTCGCCGCCGCGCTGCCCGGGGCCGACGTCGAGCGGCTCGTCGTGGACGCCGCCGCGGCGGGCGCCCCCGACGTGGTCGAGGACGGCACCACCTTCGGGGCCAACGCCCTGCTCAAGGCCCGCTCCGCCGCCGCCGCGACCGGGCTGATCGCCGTGGCGGACGACTCCGGCCTGGCCGTCGACGTGCTGGGCGGCGCCCCCGGGATCTTCTCGGCGCGCTGGTCCGGCCGGCACGGCGACGACACCGCGAACCTGCGGCTGCTACTCGCCCAGCTCTCCGACGTCCCCGACGCCCACCGCGCCGCGCAGTTCGTCTGCGCCGCCGCGCTCGTCACCCCGGACGGCCTCGAGCACGTGGAGACCGGGACCCTGCGCGGCACCCTGCTGCGCGAGCCCGTGGGGGACGGCGGCTTCGGCTACGACCCCGTCCTGCGCCCCGACGGGCTCGACCGGTCCTGCGCCGAGCTCACGCGCAGGGAGAAGAACTCCATCAGCCACCGCGGGCGCGCGCTGCGGGCCCTGCTCCCGCACCTGCTGGCCGCCCTCGACCCCCCCGCCGTCCCCGACTGACCCACGTCCGAACCGAGGAAGTTGACCATGCCCTGGTCGCAGCTCCACCACCTGCCGTTCGCCGGCGCCGTCGAGTCCGTGCTGCGCGAGGCCGGCATGCGCGCCGACCCCAGCCAGTGGGAGGTGCACGCCGGCGGGTCCGCCCACGTGGTGGTGAACGTGGGCCACGTGATCTCCGTGCGGATCGCCAAGAACGCCACGGTCTGCGAGCACGTCCAGCGCCGCACGGAGGTGCTGCGCAGGCTGCCCCGCTTCTCGTTCGCCACCCCGCGGCCGCTCACCGGCGTGGTGGTCTCCCACGGCTACACCGGGGTGGGCCTGACGTGGCTGCCCGGCCATCCGCACCCACCCGGGCACGGCGACCCGGCCGTGCTGCACCGGGTCCTGACGGAGCTCGCCGAGGTCGACACCTCGGGCTTCGCACGGTACCTCGACCGTCCCGGTCAGCACTGGGGCGGCCACCGGCGGCGGCACGTGCTCCTCGACGAGGTCATCCCGCGGCTGCTGCCCCGCAACCAGGAGGCCGCGCGGCGGGCCGTCGCCGAGCTCGCGGCGCTGCCCACCGTGGTGCCGACCCTGGTGCACGGGGACCTCATGGGGCACAACATGCTGTGGGACGGGGACGGGGACGAGCTCACGGGCATCATCGACTGGGACCACGCCTGCCTGTCCGACCCCGCGCACGACGCCGCGTCCCTCGGGCTGTGGTACGGCTGGGAGACCCTGCGCGCCGCCGTCTCGGAGACCGTCTACGAGCGTGCCCGGCTGCACGCGCGCACGTTCCCGCTCCAGGCGATCGCGTACGCGCTGCACCACGACCTCGACACCGCCCAGGTCAACCAGTCCATCGCCCGGGCCGACGACTGGATCGAGACCAACCTGCGCGGCGTCTCCGCCTGAGCGGGCGCAGTAGGCTGTTCCGGTGCCGTTTCCTGCTTCCCCCGACACGACCACCGCCCGTCCCGCCACGGACACGTCGTCCCTCTCCTTCACCGCCATCGACTTCGAGACCGCCAACCGCTTCATCGGCTCACCGTGCGCCGTGGGCCTCGTGCGGGTCCGCGGCGGCAGGGTGGTGGAGGAGCGCTCCGCGTACATGCGCCCTCCGCACACCCGCGCCGACTTCGACCCCGGCAACACGCGCATCCACGGGATCACGGAGCGCACGGTCGCGGGCCACCCCGGCTTCGCCGAGCTGTGGCCGCGGATCGAGGACTGGATCCTGGCGGAGGATCCCGACGAGCTCGTGGTCGCGCACAACGCGGCCTTCGACATGGGCGTGATCCGCGCCGCGTGCGCGGAGACGGACCTGCGGCACGCCCCGCTGGCGTACGCGTGCAGCCTGGCGCTGGCCCGGCGTGGCTACGACCTGCCGTCCTACGCGCTGCCCCGGGCGGCCGAGGCCGCCGCGGTGCCGCTGCGGCGCCACCACGACGCCCTCGAGGACGCCCGGGCGTGCGCGGGGATCGTGGTGGACCTGGTCCACCGGGCCGGTGCCGGCACCGTGCGGGAGCTGCTCGCCGGCGCCGGCCTGAGCGTCAGGCGGCTGGCGCGGCCCCCACTTCCCTGAGCCAGCACTCGGCCGTCTCCGACACCGCGTCCCCGGCGTCCAGCCGGGCGCACCACTCCGGCGGCAGCGCGGACGTCCCGAGGGCCGCGCCCGTGACGGCGCCGGCGATCGCCCCCGTCGCGGCAGGGGCGCCGTCGTGGCCGGTGGCCAGCTCCACGGCGCGACGGAACACGGCCTGCGGGTCCGGGGCCCCGGGGGCCTCGGCCTCCGCGCGCAGAGCCGCGCCCAGCCCGCCCGCCAAGGTCTCCGGGGCCGCCCCGCCCACGCCGAGCAGCCTCGGGAGCGCCTCGGGGTCGAGGTCCTCCCGCCGGGCGGCGCGCACGGCGTCGTCGAGCCGGGCGAGGGTCTCGGCCACCGGCCGCGTGAGGTTCCCCGCGGTCTCGCGGGCGGCGGCCACGGCCTCGGCGACCGGCCGGGGCACGCCCTCCCGGCGGGCCTGCACGGCGGCGTGGACCACGAAGCCGTGGACGGCCGCCGCGGTCTGCGCCTCGGGGTGCCCGTGGGTCAGCGCGGCGCCGTTGATGGCCAGCGGGGCGAGCGTGCGCCAGCCGACGTGGGGGAGAAGACCGAACGGGGCCGAGCGCAGCACGGCTCCGGCGCCGTGGGTGTCCGGCAGCAGCGGGCGCTCGACCTCTCCCATCCGGCCGGACCGGAGGGCCTCGAGCACCGTCGCGTCGGGGTCCCGCACGGCGTGCAGGACCTCGAGCTCGTCGATCCGGCGGGGCAGGGGCCGCGGCGCCTCGGCCGGGTGGTGCTCGCCCTGGGTGTGCAGCCAGCGCAGGTAGGCCAGCCACAGGCATGCGGTCTCGTCGGCGGCGTGGCCCTGGTTCGCCCACTCGACGACCTCCTGCAGGGCGTCCAGGGTGTAGAGCGCCAGCTGGGTGCCGGCGGAGATCTGCAGCACCGCGGCGGGGCCTCCGGTGCCCCGAGGACCGGCGGGAGCGTCCGCGCCGGTCGCCCGGGGAAGGGGGTGCTGGTCGCAGAGCCCGCCCGCGCCCAGTGCGTCGCCGAGGGCGCCGCCCAGCAGGGCGGCCCGCACGGAGTCGGCGTACTCGGGCCAGGCGGGGTCGAGACCGGAGTCGGGGGAGAGCAGGGGTGCGGGCATGCGGTCAGTGTAGTCGGCGGCCGACACGGCCCGGGACGGGTTCAACGGCCCTTCAGGAGACTGTGGTTGCATGGCACGGGCGTCCGGCGCCCCCGCCGGCACGGCAACCCCCGCCGCGCCGCCCCCGACCCTGAGGAGAGCTCATGAGCCACCACCTTCCCGATACCACCGCGCGCCCCGGCGCCGACGGCGCCGCCCCCGCCGGCACGGCCACCGACCCAGATGCGCCCACCGACCCCGGCACGGAGGGCCTCGCGGCGCCCGTGCCCGTCGCCGCGCGCAAGGACAGCGTGCCCGCCGGCACGGCGGACGCCGCGTCCGCGCCGGCCCAGTGGGCCGCCGAGTTCGCCGGCACGGCGCTGCTGGTCTTCGCCGGGCTGGGCACGGGCATGTTCGCCACCGAGGTCATCGACTCCGCGCTCGGCTTCGGCCTCGGCCTGGTGGCCGCGATGGTCGCCTTCGGGCACGTCTCCGGGGGGCACTTCAACCCTGCGGTGACGCTCGCCGCGGTCGTGGCCGGGCGCACCCCCGCGAAGGCCGCGATCGGCTGCGTGGTGGCCCAGGTGCTCGGCGCCCTGGCCGCCGCGGGCGTGCTGTGGTCGGTGCTCGTCACCCTGCTCGACTCCTCGACCACGGCGCAGGTCCTCGGCGCGGTCTCCAACGGCTTCGGCGAGAACTCCACCTCGCAGGCCGGGTGGACCACCGTGCTGCTCGTCGAGTTCGTGGCGACCGCCCTGTTCGCCCTCGTGGTCCTGGGCTCCACCGCGCCGCGGGCCAACGCGGTGCTCGCCCCCGTGGCCATCGGTGCGGCCCTCGCCTTCCTGCTCACGATCACCGCGCCGTTCGACGGCGGATCGCTGAACCCGGCCCGCTCAACGGGCGCCGCCGTGGTCGCCGGCGCCGGCCACCTGGGCCAGCTGTGGCTGTTCTGGGTCGCCCCGCTGCTCGGCGGTCTCGTCGCCGGACTGGTCCACCGTTCGGCCGCCCTGTCCCGGCCGCGCCGGGGCACCGATGCGCTCCCCGCGACCGGGACGGCCCCGGCCGGGTCCGCCCCGCAGGTCCAGGAGCGGTGAGCCGGCGGCCCGGCCGTGTCCGGCGGGGCCGCTGGGTGCACCGCCTGCGACTCCTCCACACCTCCGACCGGCACCTCGGCCGTTCCGTCCCCGGCCACGGCACCGTCGAGGTGCTCGGACGTGCTGTCCGGGGAGCCGGGCTCCTCCCGCCCGCCCGGGGGACGGGGTCCCCCGGGCCGGCCCGGATCCTCGGACCCCGCTGCGGCGGGGGTCGACGCTTTCCGTCATCGTCCGTGCGGCAGAGCTAGGCTGGTCCGAGCCCGGCCGCCGCCGGGAGGAAGCGGAGGTACCTCGTGAGCAGCGCGCGCGCCGCCGAGCCCCTCGGGGGCTTCAGCGCGGCCGCCCGCTCGCCCCTGGCCGACTCCCGGGAGCTCGCCGCCGTCAGCGGCGCCCTGTACCCCGTGCTGACCCTGCTCGTGCGGCTGCCCCAGACCATGCTCCCGCTCGGCGTGCTGACCACGGTGGCGCTGATCTCCGGGTCCCCGGCCCTGGGCACCTTCTGCGCCGCCGCCGTGACGTTCGGCTCGGCCCTGTGCGGCCTCGCCATGGGCGCGGCCGCCTCGTGGCGCCGGCGCCAGATCGGCCTGGTGCTGCTGACCCTCGTCCATCCGCTCGTGGTGTGGCTGCTCGTGCGCCGGCTCCCGGACCTCGCCGCCGACAGCGAGGCCGCCCCGGCCCAGCTGGTGCTCCCGTGCCTGCTCGCCGGGCTCGTGCTGCCGCAGATGGGCGTGGCGTGCCGGCTGCGCTGGTGGTCCCTGCTGCGCCGAGACTCCCGGGAGGACCTCTTCGACACCGCACTGCGCCACGAGAGCGTCATGGACGCGCTGGGGACCGTCCTGGCGGCCGCGGTCACCGGTCTCGTGGCCGTGACCCTCGGGCCGGTCGCCGTGCTGGTGCTCGCGGCCACCCTCACGCTCGTGGGCACTACCGTGTTCCTGCTGCACTGCTCCGCCCGTCTGCCGCCGGGACTCATCCACTTCCTGCCGCCCGTTGTCGCCGCACCGACCCGGGCCGCCCGCCGGCGCCGCCGCCGGGCGCGTCAGCTCCGGTTGCTCCCCGTGGTGGGGATGGGCGCCCTGGGCGCCCTCCTGGGGTCGACCCTCGGTGCGGTCGTCGTCTTCGCGACCGCCGTGGACGCGGTGATCTCGGTCAGCTGGCTGTACGCCGTCTCCGGTCTCACCTCGGCCCTGGCCGCGGTGGCCGCGTCCGCCCGGACCGAGGAGCTCCGGCTGTGGAACCGCTGGGTGGCGGCAGCCGCCGGGGCCGTGCTCGCCGCGATGCTCCTGACGATCCCCGACGACTCCGCGGGGATGGTGGTCGTGCTCGCGCTGGCCGGGCTGACCACCGGCCCGTGCCTGGTGGCGGTCTACGAGATCGCGCGGCTCGTGGCCCCGAGCTCCCGGGTCACCGCCCTGACCACGGTGATGACCGCCGTGATGAGCGTGGGGCTGACCGGGGGGCTGGCCCTGTCCGGGTGGTGGGGGGAGTCCTGGGGGTACCGGAGCGCGGCCCTGGTGCCGGTGCTCTCCGCGGCCGCCCTGCTGGCCACGGCCCTGGCCTTCGTGCACCGCTGGCGGCGCATCGACCCCGGCGCCCTCTGAGCCCCGCCGGGCCCGGAGGCCCGGCGGGTGGAGGTGGTGCGGACGGAGGGGTCAGTGGCCGCGGTCGATCCACTCCTGCAGGTGGGGGGCCTCGGCCCCGATGGTGGTGGTGTCCCCGTGGCCGGTGAGCACCTCCGTGGTCTCGGGCAGGGTGAGCAGCCGGTCGCGGATGGAGTCGACGATCGTGGGGAAGTCGGAGTAGGACCGGCCGGTGGCTCCGGGGCCGCCCTGGAAGAGGGTGTCCCCGGAGAACAGCACCCCGCCCTCGCCCAGGTCCGGGGCGAAGAAGCACACCGAGCCCGGGGAGTGGCCCGGGGTGTGCAGCACGGTCAGGGTCGTCCCGGCCACGGCGAACTGCTCCCCGTCGGCGATGGCGGTGTCGAAGGGCGTCTTGGGATAGACCTGCTCCCACAGCACCGTGTCCTCCGGGTGCAGGTGGATCGTCCCACCCACCTGCCCGGCCACCTCCTTGACGGAGCGGATGTGGTCGTCGTGGGCGTGGGTGAGCAGGATCGCGGTCACCGTGCGCCCGGCGACGGCCTCCACCACGGCCCGAGGGTCGTGGGCCGGGTCGATCACGACGCACTCGTCATCGTCGCCCACGATCCACACGTTGTTATCGACCTCCCAGGTGCCTCCGTCCAGGGAGAACGTCCCGGAGGTGACCAGCCGGTCGATGCGGGCCCCGCCGGCCCGGTCGGCGCCCCGCACGGGGACGGCGCCGTGGTCGGCGGGGTGGGCGCGCTCCCGGTCGGGCAGGGCCTCGCCGTCGTTGCCGTCGACGGCGCTCATCGGTCGAGCTCCACGACGGAGCGCAGCACCTTGCCGGCGGTCATCCGCTCGAACGCGGGCTCGACGTCCTCGATCCCGATCCGTTCGGTGACGAACCCGTCCAGGTCCAGCCTGCCGAGCCGGTACTGGTCCACGAGCATCGGGAA